>SCQH01000093.1 GCA_004321925.1 Nitrospirota bacterium
GCAGGTTCGCGCGCAAGAACTACTTTTACCCGGACCTGCCGAAGGGCTACCAGATCAGCCAGTTCGAGCATCCTATCTGTGAGCACGGCCACCTCGATATCACCGTCGAAGGGCAGTTACGGCGCATCGGCATAACCCGGATACATATGGAAGAGGACGCGGGCAAGAACATCCACGAAGGCTCGGGCAGTTACAGCTTCGTGGACCTCAACCGCGCGGGCGTGCCGCTCATGGAGATAGTCTCGGAGCCGGATATCAGGACACCCCGGGAGGCCTCTGAATATATGAAAAAGCTCCGGGTGATTCTGCGGTACCTCGGGGTCTGCGACGGCAACATGGAGCAGGGCTCTCTGCGGTGCGATGCAAACGTATCCGTGCGGCCGGCCGGCCAGGAAGAGTTCGGCACACGGGCCGAGATCAAGAACATAAACTCCTTCAGGTTCGTCGAAAAGGCGGTCGACTATGAGATCAGGCGGCAGATAAAAGTGCTGGGAGAAGGCGGCAGGGTGGTCCAGGAGACGCGCCTCTGGGATTCTGCCAGGGGCATCACCGAATCGATGCGCTCCAAGGAAGAGGCCCATGACTACCGCTATTTCCCGGAGCCTGACCTCGTGCCGATCATCCCCGAAGAGGCCTGGATAGACGAGATACGCTTAAGCATCCCTGAACTTCCTGACCAAAAGATCCGTCGTTTTGTCGATGAGCTGGGGCTTCCCGAATATGACGCGTCCCAGCTTACCGAAGAACAGCAGATCGCTCAGTGGTTCGAAGATGCTGTCAGGGCCGGCGGCCAGGCCAAAGCGGTCTCAAACTGGATCATGGGAGACCTCATGAAACTGCTCAACGAGGAAAACAGGGCCATAACAGACTGTCCGCTCACCCCCGGCCTGCTTGCCGGCATGCTGAAGCTCATAGACAACGGAACCATCAGCGGCAAGATCGCCAAGACCGTCTTTGATGAGATGTACAGGACCGGCAAGGCCCCTGACGTCATCGTAAAAGAGAAAGGGCTTGTTCAGATAAGCGACAGCTCGGAGATCGAGAAGGCGGTCGATGACATCATCAGCCGGAGCCCCGGCGAGGTGGCACGTTTCAGGGCGGGTGACGAAAAGCTGCTTGGGTTCTTTGTGGGCCAGGTGATGAAGGCAACAAAAGGCAAGGCCAACCCTCAGATGCTCAACGACCTGCTTAAGAAGAAACTCACGTAACCCTCTCGTTTCATACGCAACCCATGAAGATCAGGGAGCTGTTTATTGCTTTCGATAAATTCTATCGGTTAAGATATTCCCTCACGGAGAGGTGGCCGAGCGGCTGAAGGCGCACGACTGGAAATCGTGTGTGGGGTTAAACTCACCGAGGGTTCAAATCCCTCCCTCTCCGCCATTTTATCTCTCTAACTCAACGAGAACAGAAAATAACTTTCCGCAATGATCCCTCATTGAACCTCGCTCGTTTTTCTGATCGTTATCCATAAACGGGAGTGAGCTTAACGCCAGAAAATATGTTGGTCATAGCAGATTTCTGCGGTATAATGATTCTGACAGTTGGCGATGTCTAATGCTCATATAATCAATAACCGGTATCCCCTACGGAAGGAGCGGAAAATGAGAGAAAGAACAAAAAGAAC
Organism: Nitrospirota bacterium; assembly: GCA_004321925.1. Lineage (GTDB taxonomy): Bacteria > Nitrospirota > Thermodesulfovibrionia > Thermodesulfovibrionales > UBA6898 > PALSA-1316. The sequence goes on from SCQH01000093.1 coordinate 1,628, forward strand.
AAGGTGGGTAGTTTTTTCAGTAATGCTGATGGTTGCATTGCTCGTGCCATTGACGGCATTTGCCGGCAACCTTGACTCACCCGGTGCGCCATCTTCCGGCAGCGGTATGCCGACGCTGCAGGGGATTTACGAGCAGCTCGACACCGGCACAACAGCACCGATATCGCCGACATTCCAGGGCCCGTCATCAGGACCTACAGCAGGGTCCGGCAAAAGCCTGACCGACATCAAGTCCAAACTCCCTGTGGCTGATAATACAAACGGGGCGGCAGAGGCAGACGTCCATGCAGGCAAGACATTTTGGGGGCTGAGGACGGACGGGACCTGGGGGCCAAAGACAGGTAAGCTCTATGGCGGCTACACCTGCAATGGCACGCTCAGCTCATTGGGTCGCTGGTGCGACAACGGTGACGGCACCATCAGGGACATGACCACCGGACAGGTTTGGCTCAAAAACTATTGTGATAACCCTCATATTGGAGTGTGTTCCACTCCCGGGCCATCTTTCTGGTATTGTACTTCGAATTGGATTCTTAACATGCAAAACGGTACTTGTTCATTGTCTGATGGATCTGCTCTTGGAGCTTGGAGATTTCCAACCAATTCGGAATACCAAGTAATCATGGGCGGGACAGAAGCTATTACCATAAGCACTCCGGGCCCGTTCAATTTCCCTTCACTTGCGCCTTCCAGCCGCTTTTGGACCATCGAGCTCGACGAAATGAATTTCATGATGGGCGCGTATATGTGCCTTGTCGAGATCCCTGAGGCGCCACCAGGATACAGCGGGATATCGCCGATGTGTATGTATAGCGTCAACGCGTCAAATTCGTCGAATAATAATTATTACCGGATGGCGATCAGAAGATACTGATCGGGATATTAATGGCACAGATCAGTTTTATCAGGTATGATCATCCTGACATCAGGTACTATCGGATGCGGGATCAGGCTAATTAGGTGACGTATCCAGGGGGTGAGGAAATGCAGCCAAGAACAATAAACGCAGACTGGATTCTCTATTCAGCAGTGATAATGATTACCTTGCTATTGCCATTGACGGCAGTCTCCGGCAGCCCCGTACCACCCGGTGCGCCAGCCGGCTACATCAGCCCGATCGACAAATACGCCTGGAGCGAGACCTCAGGCTGGGTGAACTTCAGACCGACTCATGGCGGGGAGATCATTGTCCATGACACATGGCTTGCCGGTTATGCCTGGGCTGAAAACATAGGCTGGATCAAACTCGGCTCGAATTCAGGCAGACCTTATGCAAATACCACAGAGACAAACTGGGGTGTAAACAGAAGCGGCAGTCTTCTGTCGGGCTTCGGCTGGAGCGAGACCTCCGGCTGGATAAACTTCAACCCGACAAACGGCGGCGTTACCGCCGACCCTGTTACGGGTCAATTCGATGGTTATGCCTGGGGAGAGAATATCGGCTGGATACATTTCAAAAATGCATCTCCCGCCTATGGCGTTGCCACGGTTAGCATAGAGCCGAACAAGATCGGCACTTACTCAAATGGCGACTGGTATATTGATATGAACGGAAACGGGGTTTGGGACGGAGAGCCCACAGACACCCACGGGATATTCGGAATCGGCCTGAGCAGCGCAGTTCCCGTTATAGGCGACTGGAGCGGGGACGGGACACTCAGGATGGGGATATATGCCGACGGGTACTGGTATCTTGATATGAATAGCAACGGCCAGTGGGACGGTGCAGGGACAGATACCATGGCAGTCTTCGGAGCCGGCCTCAGTAATGCAGTCCCGGTTGCTGGAGACTGGAGCGGGGACGGAAAATCCAGGATTGGTGTATTCGCAGACGGGTACTGGTATCTTGATCTGAACAGCAACGGCCAGTGGGACGGTGCAGGGACAGATACCATGGCAGTCTTCGGAGTCGGCCTCAGTAATGCAGTTCCGGTTGCCGGAGACTGGAGCGGGGATGGGATTACCAAAGTTGGTATGTTCTCAAACGGTTACTGGTATCTGGACCTGGATAACAACGGTCAGTGGGACGGTGCAGGGACAGATATCATGGCAGTCTTCGGTGCCGGCCTCAGCAATGCAGTCCCTGTTACAGGCGACTGGGCCGGGGACGGGATACTCAGGATAGGGATATATGCTGACGGGTACTGGTATCTTGATATGAACGGCAACGGGGTCTGGGACGGCCCCCCCACCGACTCATTATACTTCTATGGCGGCATGGCCGGAGCAGTACCGGTAACCGGTGACTGGACCGGAGACGGGATAACCAGGGTCGGCATTTATTCAGATGGGACCTGGTATCTTGATCTGAACGGAAACGGGCAGTGGGACGGAGTTCCGACTGACGCCATGGAAATCTTCGAGACCGGCCCCGGGATTGTCCCGATACCGGGGAGGTGGTAGGGATATTGGCAAGAGAATACCGAGAGTATTCGGGAAAGAGTGGAGCGGATACCCCGTTTTGAAGCCTGGGTCAGGCCCTGGAAGCACAAAGGCAGTTAATATATTATTTGTTTAATATATTATTTATATTGACAAGCTCTTCTTTCCGAGGTAATATATAAGTGGATGTAATGGGGTGAAAGACAGGTTCTTGACTTAACACCCCGCATTGAGATAAAGTAAAAAAGAGGACAAAACAGACAAAAGATAATTGACATATAAAGCAACCTATGCGGACATTTCTACCCTCCAGTTCGCATAGGATTCCTGAGGGTTATCCCCGATCCCCAGCCCTCAGGATGATAGGCCCTCGCCAGAGGGCCTTTTTTTTGGCCTGACAACCACAATGACAGGCCGATCCTGAGCAGGAACCTGAATTTACATGGTGTAGCCGCTCTCGCCGTGCTGACTGAGGTCAAGGCCTTCAAACTCATCCTCGGCGTTCACCCTCAGACCAATGGTCCATTCGATGAGTTTAAGGATAACGACAGTAACCACGAAGGAATAAACCACCGTCACCGCAATACCGAGCGCCTGGATACCGAGGGTGCCGGCATTCCCGAAGAAAAGGCCATCGGCCCCTGCGGGGTTGATGAGCTTCTGAGCAAGAAAGCCTGCAGCCAGGGTCCCGAGGATGCCGCCTACCCCATGAACACCGAAGGCATCGAGGGAATCGTCATATCCAAGGCGTGCCTTGAGGTTCAGGGAGATATAACAAACGGCTCCGGCGCAGAGACCGATGAGCAGCGCAGACATCGGGCCTACATACCCTGATGCCGGGGTGATGGTCGCAAGCCCTGCGATCGAACCGGTCGCAGCACCGAACATGGTCGGCTTGCCGCGATGCAGCCATTCTATGATCACCCAGATGAGCGTTGCAGCGACCGCAGAGGCATGGGTGGCCACAAAGGTCGTCACACTGAGCGCCCCCGAGGACAGGGCGCTGCCTGCGTTGAACCCGAACCACCCGAACCAGAGCAGACCAGCGCCGACAACGGTCATCGGCAGGTTATGCGGGGTCATCGCCTCATGCAGGTATCCCCTGCGCTTACCGATGACAAGGGCCGCTGCCAGGGCTGATATTCCGGAGGTCACATGGACCACGATCCCTCCGGCAAAATCGAGGACACCCAGATTCTTGAGCCATCCTCCGGTCCCCCATACCCAGTGGGCAACAGGATCATAGACAAGCGTGCTCCAGACGATGATGAAGACCAGAAACGCAGAGAATTTCATTCTTTCAGCGATCGCGCCTGATATAAGGGCCGGTGTGATGACCGCAAACATCATCTGATATACCATGAATGCCATATGCGGTACGGTCGCTGCATAATCGGGGTTCGGCACGAGCCCTACCCCCTTTAAACCGATCCAGTCAAGACCACCGATGATTCCATGAACGTCGGGTCCGAACGAAAGGCTGTAGCCACAGCAGATCCACTGTATGCTGACGACCGCGATCGCAACAAAGCTCTGCATATAGGTCCCCAACACGTTCTTCCGCCTGACCATCCCGCCATAGAACATGGCAAGGCCAGGCGTCATGAGCATCACCAGGGCTGTTGAGATGAGCACAAAGGCGGTATCGCCATTGTCGATCTTCGCAGAGGTCTCGGAAAAGGCCTTCAACGGCAGAACCAGCATGCCGGCAGCAATGAGAAACAGCAATTTTACTGATCGTATCATTTGAACTCCTCCAGGATATTTTCCATTCTTAAAGCCATTACTATGCCAATTATATTTGTCATATAAATCAGCATGTTAGATATAAACACGTTATGTCATTCCTACAATTATGTTGCTTTTTTATCGATATTGATGCTGCTGGTACAAGGCAAGGCGAAGCATCTGAAATATCCCCAAAAAGCATAAAAAATGTGATTACCTATAACTCACTGATTTCAATTATTTTTAATGACACGAATGAGGTTTTCAGGTATTTTGCAGCCTCTCTATGAGCAATGTCAGCAGCTGGAAGGTTTCATTATTATTGCTAATGCCAGTCTGATACATTATTGTCATTGCTACATAAATGTAACTACGTAACTTTTTTTTGATCACAAGAGAGCAGATAATCGTTTTTTGCTTGACATCATCATGTCATTATAATATTATACTTACATGATGCATTCTGAAACACAGTCGTTGCAATTTAACACAGTTGACCGCTTCAACCAGGAGAAGCTCTATATCCAGCTCACCAGGATATTTCTTGATGAGATCCACTCCAGCCGCTGGAAGCTGAAAGACCGGATACCCTCGGAAGAAGAGCTCTGCAAACTCTATAACGTCAGCAAGATCACGGTCAGGCAGGCCATTAATAACCTGGTCTCTGACGGCTACCTGATGAAGATACAGGGAAAGGGCACGTTCGTTACGAGTGTCCTCCCGGTTGTCGGGCTTGCGATGAAGACTCGGTTCACAGAAGAAATGTTCGGTAAAGAGGTGAAGGCGGAAAAAGAGATCCTCTTTAAGGGAATTAAAGAACCTGCGCCTGAGATCAGGAAATATCTCGATACCGGTGATGAAATATATCAGATAATCGGCAGAAGGATCGTCAACAAAGAACCGGCCTACCTCGATGAATCATTCATCCCGTACCATATGCTGCCGGGGATCGAGAACCTCAATATCGCCGAGCTCTCCCTCTACTCAGTATTGCAGGAGCATGGCATAAAAAAGATCTTCAGGGTGATCCAGACCATAGAGGTCCAGCCCGTATCCGGGGAATCTGCACGTCACCTTGACCTTGCCGGGGGAGTCCCGGTGCTTGCGGTACACAGGCTCCTGCTCAGCTCTGACAATATGCCGGTCGGTTATACACGGTTTCTCGGGAGAAGCGACCGCTACAAGTTTCAGTCGGATTTCGAACGCATACGTTAAAAATAAAATAAAGAAGGAGGAGAAATTATCGTTATGTCAGGAAAAAATTCAAAAATCATGTCGTTGGCAGTCATCCTTGTCGTCATGATGCTTGCGGCAGGCTCAGTGTTTGCCTCAGGTGATCCTGCCGCAGCAACAGCGCCGGCAGCTGCCAATTCAACCATGCCCTGGTGGGGATGGCCGGCGATTCTTTTTGTAGTGACCTTTGTCATGGGTATCGTGGCCGTGCTCGGAGGCGTCGGAGGCGGCGTGCTCTTTGTCCCGATCATCGGCGGGTTCTTTCCGTTCCACCTCGATTTTGTGAGGGGTGCAGGACTCCTGGTCGCACTCGCCGGGGCGCTTGCCGCCGGCCCCGGTCTTCTGAAAAAAGGCATGGCTGACCTCAGGCTCGCCCTCCCCGTCGCACTGATAGCCTCATCCTGCGCGATCGTCGGGGCCATGATCGGCCTTGCCCTTCCGACCAACGTCGTACAGACAGCCCTCGGTGGCACCATTCTCGGTATCGTCGCGATCATGCTTATGGCAAAGAAATCGGAATATCCTGATGTCCCCCAGGCCGACAACCTTTCGACCGCTCTCAGGATCAGCGGCATCTACCACGAGGTCTCGACCGGTCAGGACGTCAACTGGAAGATACACCGCACCCCGCAGGGGCTTGCCACCTTTATCATCATCGGCGTCATGGCCGGCATGTTCGGCCTCGGCGCAGGCTGGGCAAACGTCCCGGTCCTGAACCTGATGATGGGCGCGCCGCTGAAGGTCTCGGTCGCGACCAGCAAGTTCCTGCTCTCGATCACCGACACCTCGGCTGCCTGGATCTACGTCAATAACGGAGCAGTGCTCCCCATGCTGGTCGTGCCGTCCCTGATCGGCATCATGCTCGGCTCGCTCGTCGGGGTCAAGATCCTGGCGACAACGAAGCCTGCCGCGATCAGGTATATGGTCATCGGGTTGCTGCTTTTTGCCGGCACCAGGGCGCTCCTCAAGGGGCTCGGCATCTGGAATTGAGATAGTGTCGCGAATAATAATTCAAAAAAAGGAGACTGCATCATGAATGATACACTTAAAGCCACAGAAGAACAGATGGCCTATGCAAAGCTGCTCGACATCGGCATGAAGCTGGGCATGCTCTCTCTGGTCGTAACCTTCATCCTCTATGTCTTCGGAATACTGACCCCGCATATCCCGGTCAGTGATCTTCCGAAATACTGGTCCATGCCGGTCAAACAATATCTCGAGGCAACCGGGATACATCCCGGCTGGGCCTGGCTGCATATGCTCAACAGGGGAGATTTTATCAATTTTCTCGGGATCGCTTTTCTTTCCGGGGTAACGATACTCTGCTACCTGCGGATCATCCCTATCCTCTTTAAAAAGAAGGATACGGTTTATGCCGTGCTCGCGATCATTGAGGTGCTGGTGCTGACTCTTGCCGCATCTGGTATACTGAGGGGAGGAGGACACTAACATGAACGAAACAATGGCCTGTCCGATCACCGGGCTCAAGAAGATCCTTCTGGCAACAGACGGCTCCCTGCATAGTGAAAAGGCGCTGAAAGAGGCGGTAAATCTCGCCAAGACCTGCGGCACAAAGCTCTATGTCGTGTCCGTCATCGAGGTGAACCAGGAATATGCGAGCATGGCCCCGAATGTAGTTGAACGGGCGGAGCAGGAGGCCCTTGCCCTCCTCAGCGAGATCAAACGCTGCGTCGAAAAAGAGGGTATCGACGTTGAAATGATAACGCATGAGGGTGAGGAGGCCTGGAAGCTGATCGTTGAGGAGGCAGAGGCAAAGAATGCCGACATGATCATCATGGGCAGCCACGGCAGGACCGGGCTGAGCAGGCTCCTGATGGGAAGCGTCACCGCAAAGGTCATCGGCCACGCACGTTGCAAGGTCCTGGTCGTCCCTGCCTGAACCTTTGATTATTACTCAGGCCCTGCGGCATGCAGGGCCTGGGACTCATACCGCAGCCCCGTTCATTCCTCTTAGAACCGTTGTTTCTTAATCGGACTCGATCCCATATTTTTTCAGCTTTCTCCAGAGCGACACGCGGTCGATCCCGAGGATCTGGGCTGCAAGGGTCTTGTTGCCGCCGGACTCGGACAGGACCCAGGTAATATAGGACATCTCCTGGTCGTCAAGAGAGGGGATCTTCCCCTCCTTTTTTCTGAAGGTCCTGATGCTCAGCTCCCTGAGGTCCTCCGGCAGATGGGCAACCTCGATCAACCCGCTGTTGGCAAGTGCGACCCCCCGTTCAATGATATTTTCAAGCTCCCTGACATTCCCGGGAAAATCATATGCATTGAGGATAGCCACGACATCCGGGGAGACCTCGGTCACCTCCTTCTTCATGAGCGCCGAATACTTCTTGAGAAAATAATAGCCCAGCAGGGGGATGTCATCCTTTCTTTGCGCCAGGGGAGGAATGGTGAGCGAAACGACATTCAGCCGGAAGAAAAGGTCCTGCCTGAAGGCCCCGCTGCGGATGACATCCTGGATGTTCCTGTTCGTCGCGGCCAGGAACCGCACATCCGTCTTCAGCGGTTCGGTCGAGCCGAGCCGCAGCACCTCTTTCTCCTGCAGGACCCTCAGCAGCTTCACCTGCATTGAGGGAGACATCTCGGTCACCTCGTCAAGGAAGAGCGTCCCGCCGCCGGCACGCTCGATCAGCCCCTTCTTCTGTTCAGCCGCACCGGTAAAGGCCCCCTTCTCATGCCCAAAGAGCTCATTGGCCAGCAGCTCTTCGGAAAAAGCACCGCAGTTTATCGCAAGGAACGTCTGATCGGACCTCTTACTGTTGAAGTGTATATACCTCGCAAAGAGCTCCTTGCCTGTCCCGCTCTCGCCGGTTATCAGGACATTGCAGTCTGTCGGCCCGATCTGGCGTGCCGTGTCGAGCAGCCTCTGCATGCCCGCATCCTGGGTGATGATCCTGACCTTGCCCTGATAATTTTCGATCTGCTCCCTGAGCTGCATATTCTCTTTCCTGAGCCTGACCTTTTCGACCGCCTCCCTGACGATCTTGCGCACTTCGTCGAACTTGAAGGGCTTGGCGATGTAATCGTACGCCCCCTTCTTCATGGCATGGATGGCGGATTCGACCGTGGCAAAACCGGTGATCATGATCACCTCAGTGTCCGGATAGAGCGACCGGCACTTTTTGAGGATCTGCATGCCGTCGACCTTCTCCATCTTGAGATCGGTCAGCACAACATCAAACATCTTCTCCTCGATGATCTTCAGGGCATTCGTACTGCTCTGGGTGCTCTGGACACGATATCCCTCCTTGACCATCACGTGTTCAAGGTTTCTTAATGCGATCAGTTCATCGTCAATGATAAGGATGTTCGGCTTATGTTCCATGGATCTCTTTCCTCATGAGCAGAGTGCCTCCCTCATCGGCAGCCGGATGATAAAGGTGGTCCCGACGCCCGGGCTGCTTTCCACCGCGATCCTGCCTTCATGTTCTTCGACGATCTCCCGGGCAACGAAGAGCCCGAGGCCCGACCCCATGCCCTCGTCCTTGGTCGTAAAAAAGGGTTCAAAGATCTTCTTGACAATATCAGGCTCTATGCCAAGTCCGGTATCGCGCATCCTGAGCTCAACCTCCCGGGCATCAGCATCCTCGAGCGCGGAAATGACGATCTCCCCGTCGTCAGGGATGGCGTCTATGCTGTTTTTCAGGATATTGAGGATAGCCTGTTCGATGCGCTGCTTGTCCGCAACGATCCAGTAATGCTCCGGGATATCGATCTTCAGTTCAACCTTTGTCGGGATCTCTCCCTGGATCAGCCTGACCGTATCGGCCAGCAGTTCATGCAGGAGCAGCGGCTTGCTCTTGAACTCCTTCTTCCGTGAGAACTCAAGAAGGGAATGGACCATTGCCTTGGCCCGGTCAACCTCTTTTTCAACCTGCTGCAGGAGTTCTTTCTTATAGACCAGATCAGCCTCGTCGATCTCCTCCTGGAGTATCTGGCAGGAACTTGAGATATTGGAAAGCGGGTTGTTCAGCTGATGGGCGACGCCCGAGACCATGGTGCCGAGGCAGGCAAGCTTTTCGGACTGCAGGATCACCCGCATCTGCCGCGATTCAAGCTCCTTGAGCATCCTGGTGTAGGCATTGCTGAGGGACTGGATCTCGGTGTCTGAAGAATCAAGGGAGATCCTGTCGAAGTTGCCGTCGATGATCCTCTGCATGTTCTCCTCGACCTGTTTGAGGGGCCTGACCACCATGCGCGACATGTAACGCCCGATCAGCCCTCCCGCAACGATCAGAAAGACGATCGAAGCGAGGAGAATTCTTTTTGAGGAGAGTATCAGTGCTTTTATGTAGGTCCGCTCCGCCTGAGCGATCTCCTCCGTAGCAGTGATGAGTTTTTTCCCCTGGTCCCTGATCTGGGCCTCCAGAGTGAGCGTTTCCCTGCTGCCCTGCCGGTTGGCAATGCTGCTGCTGTAATACCGGTTCATCAGAGATTTATACTGCCCGATGGTCTTTTCGAGTGCCGAGATATCGGTGCCGGGCGAGAGCTTTGCGATCGCGGTCTTGTTCCTTTTCAGGATGCCTTCTGCCACCCCCGTGTAGCGGACGTTCTCAAGATACTCATCTTTTTCTTTATAGATGATAAAGTTCTTCTCAAACCTTCGCATCTCGAGACTGGCATCAAAGAACTGCGAGATGATGATACTGAAGTCGATCTTCTGCCTGATGGTCCGGAGATTGAGGTAGTTCAGCACCGAGACGATAATGATCAGGGCCAGGCAGAGGTAATAACCATACCTGACCTTGTTCTGGATGCTCGTTTTGATACTGAACATGGATGATTCTATCACTGATCTATTGCATTTTGCAATACCCGTGGCTTAATTGCAACGCCTTCGGCAACCAAGCATCAGCAAGGCATTTCAAATAATTATCATTTTAGTGTTGCATATAGCAACGTTTATATTTTTGATGCAATACCGGGTAGTTGCATTTTTTTATTTTATGATCAATGAGTTATGGCATTTCTTGCAAGATCATATATCTGGCACGAGACTTGTTATAACAAAGACAAATGAACTTTAAGTTCAATAACTTTTCAAGAGGTGTGCGATGACCAAGATAATGAGCAGACTCGAAGACATCCTCAGTGCAGTTGCTTTTACTGATGCGGGTGAGTTTGGCAAGGCGCTCGAACTGGTCTTCAGGCATTGGGCATCTGTGCAGGGTGATGTTTCATGATGAAGAGGCTTGAAGATATGATGGCCGCTGTCTCCTTTGCAGAGGAGGGAGATGCTGAAGGTGCCAGGGAAATGCTCAGGGGCAGAAACGCCATCCTGCTGGCCATCTCTGACGTCTGCTTTGACACGAGCGTCCTGAAGTATGCCCTGAACCTCGGTAAAAGGGTCCAGGCAGGCATCGACATCCTCTACCTGACCAGGGTCGAAGCGCATATCGACCAGATCAGGGATTTCATGCAGACCGTATGCAAAGAGGGGATAGCCTGCAGACTCACAAAGACAGAGGGTTGCATGAAAAAAGCGATCCTTGAATATACCGATAAAAGGAGGGAGATAATCTTTGTTGTTGTCGGCTCAACACCTGAACTCGATATTGAGTGCCGGTCAGCTGAAAGGTCGCTTTCCGACGCCTGGAAGCGGCTGCAGTGTCCGTTAGTGGTCGTTGCAAAATCAGATATGCCATCAATGGCATAAATTAATAAATCATTCAGCAGGAGGACACAATGAAACGGTTAGCCCGAAAATTTGAGAATATGATGATGGCAGTGACCTTTGCGGAGGCGGGAGAACACGAGACGGCAAAGGAGATACTCAGGGATAATGACCGCCAGGATAAAACCGATCGTCTCAAACCATCAAAAAGGGCTGGCAAAGTACTTCGGGCAGCAGCACCGCCGCGTTAATTACCCATTACAGCATAAATCAAATAAAGAAGGAGGAAACAGAGTAATGAGCTTTTTTAAGGAATTTGGACATTTCATGGTTATGGGTGCTCGGGCCCATGCAAAATGGGAACTCGACGTATCAAACCGCATTCTGCGCGAACCGAAGCGGCTTGCGGTTTTCGGACTTTTGCTTCTGCCGATAATACTGGGAGGCATAGCCTTTGCCAGTGATATAGCGGGAGCGCTCCCATCGGTCCTTGGCGGCAAGAACACGTATTGCCCCTCATATTACACAAATCTTATCTTTCTGGCATCAATAGGCGTCGGCGTGTGCGCGGGCCTGATAACCGGCTGCATCGGTGCAGGCGGCGGATTCATAATTGCGCCTGCGCTGATGAGCGCAGGGGTAAAAGGCATCCTTGCAGTAGGTACCGACCTTTTTCATATTTTTGCAAAAGCAATCATGGGCAGCGTATTACACAGAAAACTGGGGAACATCTCTGTATCTCTGGCGGTAACCTTTCTGATAGGGTCCATAGGCGGCGCGACCCTCGGAGGCTACATTAACAGGACCCTGTATGAGTTCAACCCGGTATTAAGCGACGCGTTCATCACGACCATATATGTCCTGATGCTCGGGTTCCTCAGCTTCTACTCACTTGCAGACTTTTTTAAATCAAGAAAACCGACAGTTCCGGAAAGCACCTCGGAAACCCGCACGTCAAAGGCCAGCGATGAGTCCATGACAGGCCTGGCCCAGAAGCTTCAGTCCATTAATCTTGCTCCGATGCTCCACTTCGACCAGGGAGTTGTCCCGGGCGGCAGAAAGATATCGGCAATCTTTCTTGTTCTGAGCGGCGCCCTGGTCGGCCTGGCAGCTGCAATCATGGGCGTAGGCGGCGGCTTTCTTACCTTCCCTATCTTCGTGTATATGCTTGGCGTTTCTTCAGCAACCACAGTCGGCACCGATATATTCCAGATCGTCTTTACTGCGGGGTATGCCGGTCTTGGCCAGTATGCTATCTATGGGTTCATTTTCTATACCCTTGCCATGGGCATGCTGCTCGGCTCACTCATAGGCATCCAGGTAGGTTCACTGGTGACCAAGGTAGTTTCAGGCTCAACTATCCGCGGCTTTTATGCAGTTGCAGTTATGGCAGGCTTTGTCAACAGGGCTGCAGCTCTGCCTGTCAAGCTCGGGAAGATGGGATACATCAGTTTATCTCCTGAGACAGGAAAGTTGATCGAGAACATCGGCATTTACGTTTTCTTCGTTGTTATCAGCATCTTCGCGATCTGGGTATTCGGAACGTTCTTCAGAAATATAAAGCATCTGAAGGGCGAGGAGGAGCCGTATATAAAACATCTGAAGAGTGAGGAGGTGCATTCATGATCGCGAATAAAAAGGAATTCGGATTCGGGCTTGCGCTTTTCGTCGCCTTCTGGGTGGTCTTTGTCATCATGCTTTCCCCTGTCTTCGAAGGGAAGAATTTGCTGGACTACATGGACAATCTCTATAACACGATCTCAAAGAAATCTTCCTACTACATCCCGGATGTAAAGAAAAAGGCTGATGCCTTTAGAGGGCAACAGATAGAATTCGTCGTAAAGGCAAAAGATGCAGACCAGGCAGGCAGGATGTCGAAGCTCTTTCAGGCGAGTCAGGCAACCGTGACCGTTGAAGACAAGAATGTCAAAGTAGGCGGAGATATCGGGATGATCTTTGACAATGTCCTTGCAGACGCCGATGCCATGTTTAAAAATGACGGCCCGGCCATCAAGAGCAAATACGGCTATGAAGAGAAGCAGGTCCTGTATGACTGGTGGAACGCGATGAAAGCTGCAGAAGCCAGTATGGCCAAGCAGGAAAAATTCAAGGAATCCACTACCTTCAACCGGGTGATGACAAAGGCCATAGAGCCCGCGTATAACTACTACGGCATACGTGCAACGGACATAAAGGAAAAGATCTGGATGGTAATTATTTCCCTCGCAGGCTATGTTATCTATACGATGTGGTACGGGTTTGCCATCCTCTTCATGTTCGAAGGATGGGGCATGAGGCTTGAGCATTAAACAAACACTTCGCCTATGTACACTGTGTGAATGAGCAGAGATTTAATTAAATGGCAGGGCCGGGCAAATAGACCGGCCCTGCCATTTAATCTCCTGCATGCCTGACATCAGTTGAGATCAGGAATTGATAAACCCCTGTAAATAATTCTAGAATTTACCATGATAATTACCGGCATGTATCCCGAACGGTTATTCTGCACTAAAAAAAATGAATAGCTTCCTGCAAAAACTCCAGGACATGTCCAGGAAGATCCTGGGACTGCATCCGCACATGTCGGATGCGGACATACAGTCCTTACGCACCTCTTTCCAGGATCATTACAAAAGCTTCAGGTCGCTCCTGACCGCAAATAATAATGCGCTTGAGCTTATGGCCGGGATGGAGCAGACCTTAAGGGCCGGGCAGCCCTTCAGCATGGCTTTTGTCCGGGGCCACTGTACCGCGCTGACCGTGAACATTTATAAAATGATCCAGCACCTCCAGGAGCTTTCTAACGGCAAATACGGCGGCCTCACACACGCCTTTGACTCAATTTCAGGCCGCATGGAAGAGATACTTTCCCGTCAGCCAAAGGTTGCCGAAGGGAAACTCATTCTTTCAATGTCTGAGGTTGATATTCATTCAACAGACCGGGTTGGAGGGAAAATGGCCAACCTAGGCGAGATCCGTAACCACATCGGCCTTGATGTACCTGACGGTTTTGTGATCACTGCCGCAGCCACAAAACATTTTATGGATTCCAACGACCTTCAGGATGAGATCAACCGCAGGCTGAAACTCCTGGACCATAACAACCTTGAGGAACTGTACACGACAAGCGCAGCCATCCAGCAGCTGATCGCCAATGCCCCTTTGCCTGAAGATCTTGAAAATCTCATAAAAAAACATTATGAAGAACTGGCCGCACGGAACAACGCGCGGATACTTGTTTCGATGCGTTCCAGCGCACTGGGTGAAGACAGCAGCAATATCTCCTTTGCAGGGCAATACCGCACGCAGCTTAATGTCAGCGATGAATTTCTTGGACAGACCTACAAGGAGATCGTCGCCAGCAAGTATAAAAGCCAGGCCATTGTGTACCGCACGCAGCGCGGGTTCAGACATCAGGACGTGATAATGTGCGTCGGGTGTCTGGTCATGGTGAATGGCACGGTTAGCGGCGTCATGTACTCCCGCTCACCACGGGACCCCCGCAGTGACTGGGTAGTGATCAACGCTGCCCCCGGACTCGCAGGCAACGTGGTCGACGGCAGCGCGTTAACAGACCTGTTCAGGGTATCCCGCAACCGTCCGCACGACATCCTTACCAAAGAGCTCAGGATAAAAGCTTCTTCAACTTCCCCTGACATTCCGGAATCAGCAACCCTCACCGACACTCAGGCACAAGAACTGGCACTGATCGCAGTCAGACTCGAAAAGCATTTCGGATCTCCCCAGGACATTGAATGGTCCATTGAAGGCAGCGGCAGGATCGTTATTCTCCAGAGCCGTCCGCTGGCCCAAACAGCACTGTCCCCTGCCGGCGGGACAGAACATACAGACCCGGAAGAAACACAGCCGTCCCTGCTTTCCGGGGGCGTCACTGCCAGTGCCGGAGTTGCATGCGGCCCGGTGCATATAGTACGTTCGAACATAGATCTTCTGCAGTTTCCAAAGGATGCCGTACTTGTCGTTGAACACCCGTTGCCCGATTGGGCTACCCTCCTGGCCCGGACAGTTGCCGTGGTGAGTGAAACCGGCCATGTGACAGCCCATCTGGCTACTGTTTCCCGTGAATTCGGCCTCCCTGCACTATTCGGAATTGCAGACGCTACAAAAAAACTCTGCAACGGAGATATTATTACTGTTGATGCCGTAAGCCGCCGCATATATAAAGGCTGCAGGCCCGATCTGCTTGAAGCCGCGCCTCCTCCTTCCAATTTAATGGCCGGCAGTCCGGTATACAGACTGCTTGAAGAGGTGCTCAAACTCGTGACACCGCTGAACCTCATAAATCCCGCATCGCCGTATTTCAGGCCATCCTCATGTGAAACATATCATGACCTTACCCGTTTCTGCCATGAAAAAGCAGTGACCGAGATGTTCTCCTTCAGTTCGAGATATGGGTTCGATGAAAAATCGGCCAAACAGCTTTACGGAGACGTACCGTTTCAGTGGTGGGTAATTGACCTGGAAGACGGTTTTCGCGAGGGGCTTGACGTGAAAGATAGATGGGTCCGGATAGAAGACATCGTTTCTCTTCCAATGCTTGCCATCTGGGAGGGTATGACCGCGGTGCCATGGAAGGGCCCGCCGCCTGTCGACCTAAAAGGTTTCGGCTCGATCCTTTTTCGATCGACCATGAACCCTAACCTTGACCCTGCCGTGCGCTCGTCGTTGACGGCAAAAAGCTATTTTCTGATCTCCAAAAACTTCTGCAACCTGAGCGTGCGCCTGGGCTATCATTTCTCTCTGGTCGAAACACACCTGAGCGATCTCCTGACCGAAAACTATGTGAGCTTTCAGTTTAAGGGCGGAGCTGCCGATGATAGCCGTAAGTTCATTCGCGTGCAGCTTCTTAAGGATATCCTGGAGCAGTACGACTTCCGCGTTGAGCAGAAGGCAGACGCGCTTACTGCCCGCATCGAAAAAAAGCCTGCGCCGTTTCTCATCGAACGTCTCAAGGTCCTGGGATACCTGCTCATACACACACGGCAGATCGATATGGTCATGGGCGAGCAGATCATGGTGGAGAATTACCGCCGGAGCATTCTGGCTGATCTCGGGAACATAATAAATAACGCCCCGTAACAATGAGTCATCTGAACTTTATGACGGGACTGAGGAGAATAGGGCATGAATAGAAAGATCAACATCCTTCTTGTCGATGACGAACAGGATTTTCTGGAGACGACCACGAAAAGACTGGCGCGCCGCGGTTATGATGTCAGGAGCGCCATGAATTGCTCTGACGCGATCCGGATCGTCGGGGACGGCTGGCCGGAAGTCGTTGTTCTGGATGTTATGCTTCCTGACAGGGACGGCATACAGTGCCTTAAGGAGATCAAGCAGAAATGGCCTTCTGTCGTCGTTATCTTGCTTACAGGCCATGCCTCCATGCAGGCAGGACGGCAGTGCCTGGAATACGGGGCCAACGATTACTGCCTGAAACCTATTGAACTTGACGAACTGGTAGAGAAGATCAAAATTGCCCTAAAAAATGCATAACGACAGACTCGATATGCTTCAGGGTGACCATCAGGAGAAGCTGAGTGTTTCTATGGTACAATGATTCGGGACTGGCAACAGTTCCTGAAAGCGGAAGAAGAGGAAGATCTGATATGCACATATTTGTTCTGCCGGCGGGGCTAAGCCTGTGAGCGACATCAAAATTATGCTTATTGACGATGACGAGGAAGGTCCCATAAGGGTTCTGTCCGAACGTCTTGAGATAAGGGACTTCAGAAAGAATACCGCTTTTGACAGCGAACAGGTAATAAAGATGATACGTGACCAGGAGCCCGACATAATGATTCTTGACCTGAAAATATCCGGTATCGACGGGATGGAAGTCCTGCGAAGGGTGAGAATGAACTATCCGGATATACGGGTCATAATCCAGACGGCACATGGCAATGACATGGATGAGGCTGAGGCGCGGCAGCTCGGCGTATTTGACTATTTAAAAAAACCGGTAGACGTCGAATTGCTGGCAGAGCGGATAAGAGCCGCGGCAAGAAGCATAAGGCAGAAAGACCTTATGGCTGCGTCGGCCTTTGCTGAAGCCGGAGAGCATGAGACGGCACGCACCATGATGAAAGGATAACCCGGCACTTTTCTGTCATGAAGATCTATACCGGCACCATAAGCATGAAAGATCTTAAGCTCAAGTCAAGCGGCACCTATTACGCCAGACAGAAACAGCTTTTTGTCCTTGTGGTTATTATAGTCTCGGTGCTGCCCCTCCTGATCATCAGCTGGACTGCGTCCCATTATTACAAAAAGTCCTGGCTTGAGAAGACCTCTGCTGAACTGGCCGGACTTGTTGACAGCAGAAAAGAGATCATCGACCTTTTTCTTGATAACCAGGAGAACATGCTTTTCAGTTTTGTGAAGCTCTACAGCGTGGATCATCTCAGCGATCAGAAAAATCTGGAAAAACTTTTCCTGGCCATGGACCGCAGTGGTGTCATGGTGGACCTTGGGGTAATAGACAGCAAGGGAAAGCACCTCGCCTACACAGGGCCTTATCAGCGCCAACTCACAGGCAAGAATTATTCAGAGGCCGCGTGGTTCATTGAGGTGATGCGCAGCGGCAGATATATCAGTGATGTCTTCACCGGGTACCGCAATGAGCCGCATTTTGTTGTAGCGGTAGCTGACCCGGGAAAGACCTGGATATTGAGAGCTACTATCAACTCAGAACTTTTTAATTCCCTGCTCGCAAGTGCCGGGGTCGGGCCCGGAGGAGATGCCTATATTATTAACAGGGCCGGGGAGTTTCAAACGCCTAGCCTGCTCGGAGAAAAGGCGTTATCGGCCGTTGAGAGAACGCAGGTCACAGCCAAAGACAAGGCGTTGGTCCGGATCACCGATAAATATATTTATGCTGCAGCGCCGATAAATAACGGCGATTGGACCCTTGTACTGAAGACGGATATTAACACCTCTCTGTCTGAGTTCTATCTGGCCCGGAGACGTGACATTCTGATCATCCTGTTTGCATCTCTCATCATTCTTGTGGTGTCAACGCTTATAGTCAGGTCCATGGTGAACAAGATCGAAGATGCGGACAAAAAGAGGATGGCCCTGAACAATCGTATGCTGCAGGTCGAAAAGATGGCGCTTGTAGGCAGACTGGCTGCCAGCGTAGCACACGAAATCAACAACCCGCTTCAGATAATTACCAATCAGGCAGGCTGGGTAGATGAACTTCTGGAGGAGGAAGACCAGGGCCTTCTCAAGAATATTGACGAATACCGGGATTCAATAAAGAAGATACGGGAAAATGTGAAAAGGGCCGGAGTAATTACCCGCCGTCTGCTCGGTTTTTCACGAGCAAATGATTTTGAAAAGACTGAGACGGATATCAACCACCTCATTGAAGAGACAGCCGCCCTTCTTGCAAACGAAGCCAGTGCCCATCGTATCACGTTCAGATATTTTCTTGAACAGGGACTGACACGTGTGGTGACCGATGCCTCACAACTGCAGCAGGTTTTTTTGAATATTCTGGACAACGCCATAGATGCCATTGGACAGGACGGCACCATCAGCATAACCACCCGGATCAACGGCAATCAGCTCGTGGCAGAGTTTAAAGATACCGGCCCCGGCCTGTCGCCGGATGCAATAAAGAAGCTCTTTGATCCCTTCTATACAACCAAGGAGATCGGCAAGGGCACCGGGCTCGGTCTGTCCATCTCATTCAGTATCATGCAGCGGCTTGGTGGTGACATAAAAGCAGAAAACGGAAAGGAAGGGGGCAGTGTATTTACCGTCATGCTGCCCATGCAATAAGGGACCCCAGATGATGAAAGCGCACAATGAAAACAGCCGTTCAGACGCAAATTTAATGGCCTCGTGCAGTGTCCTGATCGTTGATGATGAGAAGGATTTTGTCCATACCCTTTTGAAAAGACTTAAGCGCAGGGGCCTTGAATGCGAAGGCGTTTTCACCGGTGAGGAGGCGATAGAGACAGTCAAATCCAGACAGTTCAACATCGTGCTTCTTGATATGAAACTGCCGGGCAGGGATGGCAACAGCACCCTGGTGGAGATCAAAAAGATACAGCCTGATGCAGAGGTGATCATTTTGACCGGACATGCCTCAGCGGACGATGGCATCGCGGGTATGAAAAATGGAGCGATGGACTATCTGATGAAGCCGGTAGAATTCGAATCTCTTCTGGAAATGCTGTTAAAAGCAGTTCGTAAAACAGACTGCTCACACAGCCTCCCTGTCAGGGACAAGGGAGAAAAGTAAATATTATTCAGAACCATGTGCGGTTAATCCCGCCGATGGTACGCCCTGCTTTGTGAACACGACCTCAACAACATCCTCTATCCTGTCGGCAAAGCAGATCTGAAGCCCGTTCAGGATATCTCCGCCGAAGAGAATAACGATAACGCGATAATGGGGTCTTGTACGATGACATTCATCATTTTGTTCTCAGCAATCTGCTGATCGAAGTGTAATGCATACCGAACTAAACCTGATGCTCAACGCATTAGAAGATACGAAAAGGTTTAAGCATAAAGGGCGGCTTGTTTTTTCTTTATACTGTCGGGCAGGTTTAGGAAGCGGCCGCAAAAGGCTATTTGCCGGGTCTGATCTGCCGAAGATGCGGGGCGGATATCGTGAAGTCCTTTTCTGAGCTTAGCCGCCCCGTTGGGCAACTGTCCATCACCCTGACGGTAAACGCAGACTCCTTGTCATCTTCCTCAAACATCCTTTTATCGTTCCTGATTCCAACGGACTTGATCTTCTTCGGGAGAACGCCCGAGATGATCCCTGTCTTTGGATCAAGGACCAGGTGCGCAGGAAGTTCACCCCTCACGATGGCGTATGTGAAAGGCGGGGTTCCGCTATTTCTGATCTGGTACTTGTATTGCGCTCCCGCATCAACCCCGGGCAGGCGTGTTTCAGAGGAGATCACCGGCTGCTCACAGATGTTCAACACTCTTCCATAACGATCGAGGGCAACACCCGGGCTTATAGTGATGCCCTTTCCCGCTTGTTCTTCCTTTACCGACAATCCGGATATTTCTCCTGTGCCCTGCCCCCATGAGTCAGGCATAGGAACTATCAACAACGAAACCAATACTATTAAAATAAGAACTAAGCTCATCCTTCTCCCCTATTCCCCGTTAACCTTTTGGGGGAAGTGTCTTGGTCAGACTTGTTTGGAGACTGCATACACGATCAGTGTTCAGGACGGATCAATACGGCATCGACCACATCGCCGATCTGGTCGGCGAAAAGAAAACCGAGGCCTTCCTTCACATCCGCGGGCAGACTCTCTATGTCGTGGGAGTTGCGGTGAGGCAGGATAACCGTCTTGACCCCTGCCCTCTTTGCAGCAAGGACCTTCTCCTTGATGCCGCCGACAGGAAGGACGCGGCCCGAAAGAGTCATCTCCCCTGTCAGGGCAATATCCCGAGCCGCGGGTCTTCCGGTCATCAGGGACAGAAGCGCAATAGCGATCGTGAGGCCGGCGGACGGGCCGTCCTTCGGGATGGCGCCTGCCGGGATATGAACATGGATGTCGTGATCGGCAAAGAAATTCTCAGCGATCCCGAACCGTTTGGCGTTGCTCCTGATGAAGCTTAACGCCGTGTAGGCCGATTCACGCATCACATCGCCCAGGGACCCGGTCAGGATAAGCTCGTGCTGGCCCTTCATCATGACCGCCTCGATGAAGATGATGTCGCCTCCAACCTCGGTCCAGACCAGCCCGGTCGACACCCCGACCGTATCGGCCTCCTCGGCGACCTCATAATAGTATTTCCTCGGGCCAAGCGAGCGTTCGATCATCGTGCCATCCACGGTAAGATCCGAAACATTCTCTTTATGCTGGACAAAGTCCCGGGCGATCTTCCTGCAGATGGTCGCGATCTCCCGGTTGAGGTTCCGGATGCCGGCCTCCCGCGTATATTCCTGGATGATGCGGGAGAGGGCCTCGTCGGTGAAGACCGGCGGGTTCGCGGAAAGTCCGTTCTCCATGATCTGGCGGGTGACCAGAAAACGGGATGATATCTGGACCTTTTCGGCCTCGGTATAACCGCTGAAATGGATCACCTCCATACGGTCGCGCAGGGCATCAATGATGTTGTCGGAGACATTTGCGGTGATGATAAAGATAACATCCGAAAGATCGAACGGCACGTCGACATAATGATCGGTGTAGTTATGGTTCTGCTCGGGGTCGAGCACCTCAAGCAGGGCCGCGGAGGGGTCTCCCTTGAAGTCCGACCCGAGCTTGTCCAGTTCATCAAGGATGATAAGCGGGTTTGATCTGCCGGTGCGCCTGATCTCCTCGATGATCCTGCCGGGCATTGCCGCGGCATAGGTCCGCCGGTGGCCGCGTATCTCTGCCTCGTCCTTGATGCCGCCGACAGATATCCTGGCAAAGGTACGGCCGAGGGCCAGGGCGATCGAGCGCCCCAGCGAGGTCTTCCCGGTGCCCGGAGGGCCGGAAAAACAGAGCACCGAGCCTTTGGTGTCCTGCCGGTAACTGCGCTTATCCAGGGCCTGCTTCACCATTGCCCTGACCTCATCGATCTTGAACGGCTTGGGGATATAATGAAAAGCCCCTTTTTTCATCGCCTCGATGGCCGTGTCTATGGTCGCATAGCCGGTGATCATGATCACCTCGGTGTTGGGGGAGCGGGCCTTGATCTTTGCGAGCACCTCCATGCCGTCGATCTTCTCCATCCGGAAGTCGGTCAAAACAACATCGAACTCTGCCTGCGAGAGCTTCTCGAAGGCCTCGGCGCCGTTTGCGGCGGTCACGACCGTATAATTCTCCTTTGAAAGGATATGGTCGAGATTCCTGCGGGCGACCTCCTCATCATCCACCACCAGGATCATCGGCTTCCTCTCCCTCTTCAACTTCTTGACTGCCAGGTATTCCAGGATCCGGTCCTTGATATTTTCGAGTCCGTAGTGGTGTTCGTTCAGGATCCGTTCGGCGCGGTCGATGTCGAGGTTATCGTCGGTCCTTTTGTTCCAGGGAAGCGATGCAAGATATTCGATATAGCTCAGACCGATCGTAAATTCGGAGGTGGAAGGGCTCACCCTGCTCAGCATGTCGAGTTCTTTATGGGCGATCTGTTCGGCCTGTGCAGGCATTCCGGACAGGGCTATCTTCTGCCTCAATTCATCGATGACAGGGTCCGGCTGGTTCTCCTCATTTTTTCCGAAGAATTTCATGATTTATATTGTACCCTACTTTTTTTGAAATAATGCGACTTTGTTGATAGAGCAGAGACAGGTTGAGGCGAAGGGTTTAATTAAAACGGTTCATGGCCTTGTCAGGGCCTTCCTTGATGATGGCCTCAACAGCATCGGCCGCAGTGACAACGGCCTCTTTGATCTCCGGCAGTTCGGCCTTTCTGAAGCGTGAGAGCACATAGTCTTCGGTCGGAATGAAGGGGTCCCTTCCGATGCCTATCTTTATCCTGACAAAGACATTGGTCCCGAGATGCTGGATGATCGATTCGATCCCCTTATGCCCCCCCGATGACCCCTTTTTTCTGATCTTTATCCTGCCGGGGTCGAGGTCAAGATCATCATGTATTACTATAAGGTTCTCTGATAACAAATTGTTTTTACTGAATATATTCTTAACTGCGCTTCCGCTTCTGTTCATAAACGTCAACGGCTCCATAAAGATGGTCTTTTCACCATTTATGGAGCCGTTACAGTGCAGATAGTCAGTCTTTTCTTTAAATGTCAGGCCAAGCCGCCTGGTGAGTTCGTCGACCACCAGGAACCCGATATTATGCCTGGTCATGGCATAGCGGGTACCCGGATTACCAAGTCCGACAACGAGCCACAAAAACTATTTCTCCTTCTTCTCTTCTTCCTTCTTGCCCTTCTTCGCCACCTCAGGCTCAGCTGCCGCTGCCACTTCAGTGGTGGCCTCAGGTGTCACTGCCGCCTCGGTGACCGGGGCAATGACCGTCACAATGACATCACCGGGGTCGGTAAGGACCTTGATCCCTTCACCGACCTTGAGGTCACGGACATGGATCGCCTGCCCGAGTTCAAGCTTGGCGATCTCGACCTCTATTTTGCCCGGGATCTTGTCGGGCAGACACTCTATCTCGATCTCACGGAGCGTATGCTGAAGGATGCCGGCATCCCTCTTGACGCCGATCGGTTCTCCTACCGTGGCAACGTGAACAGTGATACGCACCTTTTCGGTCAGGGAGACCTCGAAGAAATCGGTATGCAGAAGCTCTTTCCTGATCGGATCTACCTGGTAGTCTTTCAGCAGGGCAAGCTTCTTGTCGCCGTCCGTAAAGTTCAGGTCCACCATGACCTGCTCGCCGGCAACACTGTTGATAAGTTTTGCCAGGTCCTTCTTGTTCACCTTGATCGACTGCGACTTTCCCGCTCTATAAAGGATAGCAGGGACCATGCCTGCCCTTCTGAGGGAACGTGCAACGCCCTTGCCGTGTTCCTGTCTCTTTTCTACTGTCAATGTAACTCTTTCCATAGTGCCTCCTCTTTATTCGCTGCGCCCTTGCCGGACCCAGCCATTTCCTTCTATCGTATTTTTCGCTAAATGAACAAAGAACTGATCGACGATTCCTGGTTGATCATCTTTATCGCCTCTCCCAGCAGATTACCGATGCTCAGCACCGTAAGCTTCGGGCAGTCTTCCTTCTTGTGATCAAGGGGGATCGTGTTGGTGACGATCATCTCTTCGATGACCGATTTATTGATCCTGTCCACTGCAGCCCCGGAAAGGACCGCGTGGGTGCAGGCTGCCGAAACCCTTTTTGCCCCCATCGTTTTCAGCGCAGCAGCTGCCTGGACCATGGTCCCGGCCGTATCGACCATATCGTCAAGCAGCAGGGTCTCTTTCCCCTTCACCTCTCCGATAACATTCATGATCTCGCACTCGTTCGCCTTTTCCCGCCTTTTGTCGATGATCGCGATCGAACAGCTCAACCTCTTGGCAAAGGCACGGGCACGCTCAACCCCTCCGGCATCGGGAGAAACAATAACGAGGTTGCCCAGGTCATACTTGCTCCTGATATGTTCAAGGAGTACCGGGGCCGCATACAGGTTGTCAACCGGTATATTGAAAAATCCCTGGATCTGGCCTGCATGCAGGTCCACGGTCATCACCCGGTTGGTCCCGACCGCGGTTATGAGGTCCGCCACCATCTTGGCCGATATGGGGACCCTCGGCTGGACCTTCCTGTCCTGCCTCGAATACCCGTAATACGGGATCACCGCCGTTATTCTTCCCGCTGAGGCCCGCTTCAGGGCATCGATGATCAGCAGGAGCTCCATGATGTTGTCATTGACCGGCATGGAGGTCGGCTGGATGACAAACGCATCCGAGCCCCTGACATTATCGTTCAGCCGGACCGTTATCTCTCCGTCACTGAAACGGGAGACCGTAGCATCCCCCAGGTCAATAGCAAGATGCGCAGCAACCTCCAGCGCAAGCTGCCTGTGTGCTGTCCCTGTAAAAAGTCTCATTCCCTGCGGCATCATATCTCCTGTCCGTTTCCGTTAAGATCATTACCTGTCAAACTATGGCTGGGGCGGGAGGATTCGAACCTCCAAATGGGAGCTCCAAAAACTCCTGACTTGCCGTTTGTCGACGCCCCAAGAAAATTACCCCGTTTCATCAACAAGGGTATTGACGACCCTGCACCAATGGTCCCCCATGGCCGCGGCAGCCCTGGAGGCCATCTCTTGTGAGCTGAAAACTCCAAAGACCGTTGACCCGCTTCCGCTCATCAGGGCAAATTCTGATCCCTGTTCCCGGAGCCTGTCTTTTATCACGGCTATGACCCGGTGCTCTTTCATGACCGCGTCCTCAAGGTCATTGCAGGCCATTTGGCGCAACTGAGCAAAATCCTTCCGGTCAAGAGTTTGACAGAATAGTTTAATATCGACCGTTTTTTTTGTCAACTTTTCATACTGGTCATAGGCCCAGCCGGTCGAGACCGACAGGCCGGGTTTCACCAGCAGGAGCACGCAGGAGCTCATGATCGGGAGCGGGGTGAGCCTCTCGCCCCTTCCCTCTGCCAGAGAACTCCGGCCGCCGAGAAAGAACGGCACATCAGATCCCAGCCGGGCCCCGAGCTTCATCAGGGTGTCGTCATCCAGCCCCAATGCCCAGAGCCGGTTGAGCCCGGCCAGTGTGGCTGCGGCATCACTGCTCCCGCCGCCCAGACCGGCCCCGGAAGGGATCTCTTTCCTGAGGTCGATCATTACCCCTCCGGTGTATCCTGAATGCTCCCGCAGAAGGTTTGCGGCCCTGACAACAAGATTATCTTCGGCAGGCAGGTCAAGATCTGACGTCAGGACGATATCATCGGCAGGGGTAAGGGTCAGGGTGTCATACAGGCTGACCTTCTGCATCAGGGAAACGATATCGTGGTATCCGTCAACCCGCTTATCCCTTACCAGCAGAAACCAGTTGACCTTTGCAGGGGCCTTCAGGATCATCAGGGTATTTTTTTGATATCCCCTATCTTCTTCTGCACGCGTTCCCTGAGACCCTCCTCTTTTTCATGGTACTGCAGGGACTTCTCCCAGAATTGAAGGGCCCTCTCTTTTTGTCCGAGGCTGTTACAGACATCCCCCAGGTGCTCGAACAGGACCGGGTCCGTGGCGGTAAAGCCGACCGCTTTCTCAAGCAGTTCCAGGGCCTTAGCATTCCTGCCCAGTTTGTGCATGACCCACCCCAGGCTGTCAAGGAAGTAGCCGCTCTCCGGCCTCTGCTCAAGGGCACGCTCAATGAGCGACTGGGCCTCCGCAAGGTTCATGCCCTTCTCCGCAAAATAGTATCCAAGGTAATTCAGCGCCTCCGCATTCTTCGGATTGAGCGCGATCGCGGTCCTCAGGGCTCTGACCATATCATCGAACCTGCCGGCCTTGTCATAGACCATGGCAAGATTAAACTGGAGCTCGTCATTCTCTTTGAACTTCGAGGTCGCCTCAATCAGGACCTCTTCGGCCTTCCTGAGCTCATTGATGCGGGTATAGGCCAGGGAAAGATAGAGGAAGACCTCCGGCTTTTCCTTGTCAAACTCAAGGATCTCCCTGAACATCTTTATGGACTCGGCTTCTTTTTTCTGCCTGGAGTAAATAATAGCAAGATGCAGAAAGGCATTTATATTCTTTGGTTCCTGCGAGATGATCTTTCGGAATTCCGCTTCAGCCTCTGCGAACTTCTCCGACTCTTCAAGGACAAGGGCCAGATAATAGCGGACGGTCGGGTTGCCGGGCTGGTCGCCCAGCGCAGACCTGAACTCGGCGATCGACCTTTCGAAATCCTTCCCCTCGTAATAGAGCATACCGAGCCTGGTATGCATATCAGCATTGGCAGGCTGCTGCCTGCTGAGCACCAGGAACTCCTCTATGGCCCTGTTCGTCAGCTTCTGCCTCACATACACCTGGGCGATCCGTTCCCTGGCCTGGTTGTTATGGGGGTTCAGCTTCAGGGCTGCTTCGTAATTTTCGACTGCCTCGGAATAACGTTCCTGCAGTTCATAGACGATACCGAGCTTGAAATGGACGCTGTCCAGGGGCTTAATCTCAAGGATCCTTTTCAGAAGCTCTTCGGCCTTCGCATACTCTTTTGCGTCAATATAGACCGAGCTGAGGAAATCAAGCGCAAAATAATCCTCAGGGTCCTTCAGGAGCACCTTGTTGAATACCTCTATCGCCTCGGCAGCCATGTTATTTTGGTAATAGAGCCTGCCAAGAAGCATGGGGGCGTCCTCGTTGTCCGGGGCAAGGGCAATCACCTTTTTCAGTGCTGCAACAGCGTCAGGGACCCGCTTTGAATCACTGTAGATCTCGCTGGCAAGCATGAGCGCTTTGACATAGTCAGGGTCATCCCGCAGGACCTCTTCGACAACGTTCAGGGCAGCAGCCAGGTCGCCCTTGCGAAAGAGCAGGTGCCCCACCTGGGTCCTCAGATACGGAGATTTAGGGTCATGCTCGAGGGCCTTGCGGTAGTAACCGAGGGTCTCATCCCATCTGCCCGATATAAAGGCCTCATACCCGAGCAGGTAATAATAATCGGCCTCAAAGCGGTGTGTCTGGTCGATTTCAGGCGGCCTGAGCTCTGTTTCAATGATTGAACATGACGCGAGCAAAACGGTTAAAAAAAGCATGGCCGGGATCCTGAATCTCATTTATTATTATGACACAAAGGGCCGGTTTAGAGAAACAACACCCCCGGGAAAGCGGTATGCCCTGGCCTTGGGGGGGCATGGATCAATGAGGGAACGCGACTGCGGCGCTACAACCCCTGGTCGAAGATACTGATCCCTTTGGGCAGCTGCGGGTCGAAGAGCTCGTCCTTAAGGCCTGTATTGAGCATAATGTTCTTTAATTCAATCTCGATAACGTTAGCATGCGTATCCGTGATGACAAATGAGCGTATCGGGAAACCCTCCCCGGCAACCGCAATGCTGATCGAAGCCACTGTGCCGAAGGGCTTTTTCGGTTTGAGGATGAGGACCGCATCCCCTTTTGCGGCCGTCGTGAACTCGTCACGGATATTGCCGAATCCACCCAAAAGGGCAACCGGGGTCTGGCCATATGTGGTCTTGTCAAACCTGCCCTTATACGCCTGGTTCTCGGCCTTTTTTATGATCAGCACACTGCCGTTATTGATGATGAAATCCTGGGCAGACCTCCCTTTATACGACCATTTCATCTTATGGGGCGGTTTAATACTGAAATCTCCCTTATAGGTCTCGGTCTTATTAAGGTCCCTGATAATACTTTTCTGTGAAAAGCTGCCCCTGATATCCCGAATGTCTTCATAGGCCTTCTGTATGCGGCTGATCATGGCATCCGCGTCAGCGGCGGCCGCATAGGCCGCAGGCATCAGGATAAAAACAGCACATACCAGAACCACCTGCAGTCTGCTCAGAAATGATCGTCTCAATTATGCCTCCCGATAAAATCCCTCGGCTTGCCGGCGCCCTTGGGAGGGCCGACCAGGCCGTCATCTTCCATCATCTCCATGATCCGTGCCGACCGGTTATACCCTATCTTGAACCGCCTCTGGAGGGACGAGATAGAGACCTCGCCTGCCGACTCGGCCCACTCAAGAGCCTTGTAGTACATCTCATCCCGTTCTTCGGCCTCTTCCTCTGACTTAGGGGCCTCCACAGGGATCTCTTCAAAGATGGTATAATCAGGCCGTGCCTGCGCCCTGATAAAATCGGTCACCTGCTTGATCTCGGTCTCCGTGACTAGCGCGCCATGGACACGCATCAGCTTATCACCGGGCTGCAGCAGCAGCATATCTCCCTTGCCCAGAAGCTGTTCAGCGCCCTGTGAATCGAGTATCGTCCGTGAATCGATCTTCGAAAAGACCTGAAAGGAGATCCGGGCAGGGAAGTTGGCCTTGATAAGCCCGGTGATGACATCGACCGACGGTCTCTGGGTTGCGATGATGAGGTGAATGCCGGCCGCCCTCGCCATCTGGGCAAGCCGTGTAATGGAATCCTCCACCTCTCTGGAGGACGCGAACATAAGGTCCGCGAGTTCGTCTATGAAGACGATGATATACGGGAGCTGTTCGTCAGGTCCTGCCTGAGCGTTAAAACTGTCAATGTTCCTGGAGCCCTTTTCCGCAAGCAGGCGGTAGCGGCGCTCCATCTCGAAGACCATCTTCCTGAGCGCCTCGGCAGCGGCCTTCGGGCTGGTGATGATCGGGGATATAAGATGAGGAATGTCCTCATACATCGAAAGCTCCAGGAGCTTCGGGTCGATCATCAGCATTTTAACTTCCCGGGGCGTCGCCTTATACAGGATGCTCATCACCATGGAGTTTATGGAGACGCTCTTCCCGGCCCCGGTCGCACCGGCAACAAGGAGGTGCGGCATCTTGGCCAGGTCGGCGACAATGGAGCCGCCGGCAATGTTCTTTCCGAGCGCCAGAGTAAGCCGGGACTGCTTCTTCGTGAATTCCGGGGACGACAGTATTTCCCGGAGGGAGACGATCGCCCGCTTCCTGTTGGGAACCTCTATGCCGATCGCGGCCTTTCCGGGGATGGGGGAGACCCTGATGCTCTGCGCCTTCAGCGCAAGGGCAAGATCATCGGCAAGGTTAACGACGCGCGTTATCTTGACGCCCGGGGCAGGCTCAAATTCATACAGCGTGATGACCGGCCCCTGCTCGATGCGGGTTATGCTGCCGTTGACATCAAAGTCGGCAAGTTTCGTCTTGAGCTGGGCAGAATGTGCCCGCTTGTCATCATCGGTGTCCATGGCAGCAGACGTGTCATACTGCGTCAGGAACTCTATGGACGGCAGGACATACCCGTGCCGGGTCTCGGGCTGCGGCGCGGGCCTGGGTCTGGCTGCCGGTGCAGGCCTTTCTTCAGGTCTTGTTATGACCGGGGGCTCCTCAACATGAAGTTTGATGTCCGGCTTCGCCTGCTCCGCCTCGGGCAGTTTTACGATAATATCGTCGACAAGAATGCCCGCGGCCGGCCTCTCGTCAGCCTCCCGGATGCGGGGCCTGATCAGGGCACGCGCGGACATCGAAACGGGACTCAGAAGGATGACCGAGGAGAGGAACCCGGAGATGGCAAACAGATAGGCACCCACCAGGGAGACGTATTTCTCCAGGAACCCCCCGACATAGAATCCGAGCAGCCCCCCTGGTTTTATGTCGGTAGTGATATTGAACGTCCAGGCCGACAGGGTAAGCAGCACTGACGAGGCGATGATGAACCCCGCTGTCCCGAGCATATGGATACGATGGTGCTCTTTAGCAAACACCCGGCGTATGGCATAGATCAGCAGGAACACCGGTATTGCGTACGCGGAATAACCGATGGCCGTGATGATCAGGTCCGAGAGGTAGGCGCCGGCCACGCCGCCGTAATTTCTGACCGGGGTCTTTGTAAAGGTGAAGAAGGAGGGGTCCCATTTATAGTAGGTGTAAATGCAGAGTCCGAGATAGATGCTCCCGAGCGCTGTCACGACCCCCAGTATCTCATCACCTGTCCGCTTCATCTTCTCAGCCATCGTTCATTATAACAGCAGCCGGCATAAATCTGAAGTAATCAATACGTTCATGGGGGACCTCCGTAACAGCTAATCTATTCCGAAGCGGATTCCGCAAGTTTCATGAGCCCTGCAGATGCCTTCATATTCTCCGGGGAGGTCTGCAGGGCCTTTTCAAACAGCCCCTTCGCCCGGGCCGGGAACCCCATGTTCAGGAAGACAAAACCGAGCTCTGCATTATAATCAGCGTTCAGCGGTTCGATCATGAGGGCCCTCTCGATCGCCCTGCCGGCCTGCTTGAACCTCTTCAGGCCTATAAGCGTCAGGCCGAAATAATAATGGTAATCGGCAATACTGGCGTCCAGATATATTGCCTGTCCGAGGAGCTGTTCGGCATCCTGATAGTTCCTCCTGCTGAGGGCCGTTTTCCCCTCCCGGAACTTCTCAGCCGCCTGCTCCCCGGGTGTTCTGACCCTCGTTGCCCGGCGGTCCTTTGTTTCATCATATTCCCGTCTCTTGTCAGGATCTGAAAGGGTGGCGTACGCCTCATAGATATACGAAAAGATATCGCTCAGCCTGCTCTTTACCGACTCGTCTGCAAGCGAAAAATGTATGTCCGGATGGAATTTCTTGGCTGCCCTGTAATAGGCGCTTTTTATCTCGCCCAAAGAGGCCGATACACTCACGCCAAGGACCCCATAATACCCGAGTGACGCAAACTTGCCATGCATCTCATTGATCAGGGCGAGGTCAGGCTGAACAGGGTCATCGGCCGTCTCTTCGTCACCACCCTCCCCGGCCGCACGGTCAGGGGAGACCTTGTCCCCATCGCCGCTGATAAACGGCGGCAGCAGATCAATGATCCGCGCATTCAGGAGACCATACAGTGCCCTGAAGGCCACGGGCCTTTCGAGCAGGGAGGACCGGACAATATCGAGGATGCTCCTCCTGCCGTCGATCAGCGAGACGACCGTTCTTCCGGAATCGTCCAGCAGCAGGTCCTGATGAAGTTCAGCCGGATCAGCAGTGAAGCAGGGCACAAAGTCCAGCCGGCCGAGCTCTTCGGTATGGTCCGCCTCCATGCGTTTGATCCCGTAATAGATAAGGTGGGCAGGAGAAATCTTTAAGGTGATGACCTTGTCTGCAGGAAGCTCCTTTTCCTCAAACTCGAATCTGCCGTCCTTCAGGGTAAAGAGACTGAGGATGATCTCCTCAGACTGGTGCCGGAGCAGGCCGGAGAGGTCCTCCGCCTTTATATACCCGAGCCTTACCAGGACAACCTCCTGTTTCTGCCCGGTAAGTATCATCTCGTGGATGGTCTTTTCATACTGCTCACGGGAGAGCGTCCCCTCCTTCAGCATCAGTTCGCCAAGCCTGTCCTCATATTGGTTCGACGCGGAGAAGATCACCTCACCGCCACGGATATATACCTTTTTGACAATATCCCCGAAGAATATTTTCAGGACCCCGGTCTTCTTATTCCTCTGCAGGCCGATCAGGGTGTCAGAAAAACCGAAATCGTTCAGTAACCCACTCGGGGCACCTTTACTTCTGATCCCCATCCTGAGACCGGCATCATCAATATATGACCAGATCACCTCACCACGGGACATGATGTCCGGGTCCTGTATCTTCAGGTCGAGCGTATCGCCCTTGCTGATAAAGCTCGCCCCTTCAACGAGCACTCCTACCCCGTCAAGAGAGTAATCGAGCATGGTCGCCTTGACGACCTTATTCTTGAAGGCAAGAGGAAATTCCTTCTTCTTTCGATAGCGCCTGTATTTTCTTTTGTTCTCCGACGTCATGGAGTACGGTTATCCCTCACTGCAGTCATGCCTGGCGGCAGCATATATTTCGAAACATATCGTTATCATAGCCTGCTCAATGCAGGAATGGGATCCTGATGAGAAGCAGGAACCCGTTCACTGAAAGAAGGCTCCCCAGGCCTGCCGCGATGACCGAAAGATAAAAAACCTGGGCCGACCCTGACAGGATCGAAATAGAGGCAAGGACGATCGCGATCTGCAGCAGGACCTCGGCATAATCAAAATAAGGGTCTTTTCTATTGTTGACGTCCCGTTCAGCCTCCTGCTTTTTGGCCTCTGCCTCAATGGCCTTCTTCTCGGTCTTATACCTGTTCTCTTCCTCTTGCAGCCTTCTGATCGTTTCATCATAATGCCTCAGAAGATCGGTCCCCATCGACTTCCTCTTTTCAAGCAGGTTTGTCTCGAGCTGAAGCCTCTGGAGCTTATACAGATGTTCCCTGACAACCTTCGACTGATAAAATGCCCACTGGTCGGATGACTGCTGCTGGGCAAGCAGCATCCCCTTCATGGCATTATTGCCCCCCAGAGAGGTGATCGCAAGCATGACCGCATATATCGCCGTGGTCAGGGCAACACCCCGGGTGAATTTTTTCCCTTTCAGCTCTTCAAGTTCTTCGGGATCAGGAATCTCAATGTCGGCCATAGTTATCCCCTGTTTTAAGCGAATTTACATAAAAGTTATATTATCATATTAATGAGGCTGACGGTTACCGGAACAGACTCTCTTCATAACGGACAAAAGGAGCGACGCGATGGACATTCGGGCAAAAGTGGCAGCGATCACCAAAAGACTCGGAAAGGAGTACCCGGACCCCAGGATAGAGCTGCATTTCAATTCACCCTTTGAGGTCCTCGTCGCAACGATACTCTCTGCGCAGACGACCGATGCCCATGTCAACCGGGTCACCCCGGTCTTGTTCAGAAAGTATAGGTCGGTCAAGGACTACGCGGCAGTGCCGCTGGAGACCCTGCAAAAGGACCTCAGCTCGATCAACTTCTTTAACACAAAGGCACGAAACATCAAGGCCTCCGCAGAGATGATCCTCAGGGAATTTAACGGAACGATCCCCACGAGCATGGAAGAGCTTATCAGACTTCCGGGCGTTGCCCGAAAGACGGCCAATATCGTGCTTTCAACGGTCTACGGCATCAACGAGGGGATCGCTGTTGACACGCATGTCAAACGGCTCGCCGGCAGGCTCGGACTCACGGCCTTTGATGACCCGGTCAGGATAGAAAAGGACCTCATGAAGGCAGCGCCGCAGAAGGACTGGGCAAGGCTCTCTCACCTGCTGATCTATCACGGCAGGCGGGTATGCCAGGCACGAAAACCGAACCACCAGGAATGCGTCCTGGCCGACATCTGCCCGTCCCGGGACATATAGATTGTTTTATAATTAGATATGCCGCATTTCGGACTTATGAACGAGGATGAGCTCGGGCCTGAACAGGCTGCGCTCATGCGCGCCCGGCTGCATATCCGGGGAGGCAAGAGACGTCTCAGTCAGGGCAAGATATCAGCAGGCATCCTCACCCTCTACGATGCCCTGCTCTTCGGCATGGAATGGTTCGTACTGTCAGATGACCGCAGAGAGACCCTCATGGTCCATGAGCAGGACAACCTGAGGAACGACCGGGACACCTATGCTGTCCTGGTCCGCTCCGGGGTCCTGGATGGCAGGTTCGACTATGCAGCCTTCGACAGCCTCGTGGAATATGCTTCCAACAATGAGATGCCTGATTATGATTACCCGCCCCTGGTCGGGTCGATCGACTCTGTCATGACACAACTCGGCATCATGCCCTTTGACGAATCACAACTCCCCCCCGAAGACCCCAAAACCTTCTGAAAATCGTAAAGCGTAAAACGTAAAGCGTGAACTGTTGTTGACATCGTACGACATACACCGCACTACTAACGATCGTACTGTGGATCCTCGAACCAGGGAAAAAGGCGGGGGAGGATATTTGAGCGGGTTCTTTTGCCGATATACCGACAGTATCTTTCTTATAGATGATGAGGCAAAAGCCTCGGAGGTCCGGGTATTTCCGGGACCGAGAATGAGCGAAAATATTCTGCCCCGCCTTTTTCTTTAATCGAAAAGTGCCTTGACGAAGTCCTGGGGGTCGAAATCCTGAAGATCTTCTATGCCCTCGCCAACACCGATGAGCCTGACAGGGATATTGAGCTCTTTCTTTATCGCAAAGACAATGCCCCCCTTGGCAGTGCCGTCGAGCTTGGTAAGGGCGATGCCGGTGACGCCGACAGCTTCATTGAATATCTCGGCCTGCCTCATCGCATTCTGGCCGTTCGTGGCATCGACCACAAGGAGCACTTCATGCGGCGCGCCCGGCATGGCCTTGCCGCATACCCTCTTTATCTTTTTGAGCTCCTCCATGAGAGAGCTTTTTGTATGCAGACGTCCTGCGGTATCGATGATCACAATATCCACTGCCCGGGCCCGTGCAGCCTCTATCGCGTCAAAGGCGACCGCCGAGGGGTCAGAGCCGCTCTGGTGCTTCACCAGCTGGACCCCGGACCGGTCTGCCCAGATCTCAAGCTGCTCGATCGCGGCAGCCCTGAAGGTGTCCCCTGCGGCCAGCATGACAGAATGTCCCTGGTCCCTGAACCGGGCCGCCAGCTTCCCTATCGTCGTTGTCTTGCCTACCCCGTTGACGCCGACGGCAAGGATCACAAAAGGTTTTTCCCCGAAGGCGACCAGGGGCTGGGAATGACCGAGCATCTCCGTCATCTCTTTTTTCAGGAAGTCCCTGACCAGAGAGGTATCTTTGATCTCGCCCTTGTCCGCCTTTTCCCTGAGATGCCGGACGACCTCTTCAGCGTTGACAGCGCCTATGTCAGCCATGATCAGCGTCTCTTCCAGCTCCTCAAGCGTTGCCGCATCGATAGGACGACCGACAAATATGGACTCCACCTTCGCCGTAAAATTCTGCTTGGTCTTGGTAAGCCCCCGTTTCAGCCTGTCAAAAAAACCCATTCCGTCACCTCACCGAAAAATAATCCGAAGTGTAGAATAACAACTTCATCTGCAATCTTTCAATTTCAACCGCCCTTGCTCATAAGATCGAAAGCAGGTACATCTCAGCAGTAAAGCATCACAGGTTGTCATTCCCGCTAGCGAAGCGCGTCGGGAATCCTTCTGAAAAACAAAGAACGATTCCGGACAAGCCGGAATGACAAAACCGGAATGACAAAATATGTCTTATACCCGCCTTAATAAAAGATAACGCCGGTGTGTTGCAGTATAATATCCCATGCAGAATTACTATCAGTTCATCATCCCGAGACTCAACGGAGAGGACATAAAAAGGGATCTCAGGAAACATCTCTCCCTGGTCAGGAAAGGGATCGCCGGGTTCATTATCTTCGGCGGCAGGCTCCGGGAGGTCCGCCGTCTTCTGAAGCATCTGCAGGAAGAGGCGCGGCTGCCGCTGATCATTGCCTCAGACCTCGAAAGGGGCCTTGGCCAGCAGCTCAGGGGGGGCACCCTCTTTCCGCCTGCCATGGCCTTGGCCCGGGCAGTGAGACCTGATCCCTCAAAAGCCCTGAGTCAGCGAAAGCTGCGGCTCCTCAGGCAGGCCTTTGCCGCAGTTGCCGGCGAGGCGCGCTATGCGGGCATCAACACGGTCCTTGCCCCGGTGCTGGACATCAATACCAACCCCGATAACCCGATCATCGGGGTCAGGGCCTTTGGTGAAGACAGTGACACGGCAGGTTTCTTCGGCACTGAAATGATCAGCACACTGCAGGGAAACGGAATCGCTGCCTGCGGCAAACATTTCCCCGGGCATGGCGACACTCAGATCGATTCTCATATCAGCCTGCCTTCAATAGACCGTTCCCTGAGGAGCCTGAGCAGGCAGGAACTGGTACCTTTCAGGCAGGCTATGGCGGCCGGCGTGCAGATGCTGATGCTCGGCCACCTGAAGGTCCCGGCGCTTGACCCTTCAGGGCTGCCGGTCTCGATCTCCTCCCCGGCCGTTGCCTACATCAGAAAGAGCATGAAATACCGGGGAATCCTTATCACCGATGCCATGAATATGGGCGGGTTGAGCAGGTATTCGGAGGAGCGGGCATGTTCTATGGCGCTTCAGGCGGGGGTCGATCTCCTGCTTCATCCATTGAACACGGAAAAGGTGGCAGCATATCTGAGGAGGCAAAAACAGGATTATCAGACAGACAGGATCAGAAATTTCCGGAAGGGACTCCTGAGATCACCTGACACGGAACGCCCCGCTTTTATCGAAAATACCCGGCTGTCAGAAGAACTGACCGGGACAGCGATCACGATCAGCCGGGATCTCAGGCTCGGCCGCAATATCTTCCTGCTGATCATATCTGATGAAAAGAGCAGGAAGGGTCAGGTCTTCCTTAAAACCTTAAGGACAGGCCTGCCGCAGCTGAGGTCCGCAGTGCTGATCCCCGGGGCAGATGGCAGCGGACGCCTGCCCTCTCCTGAAAAGGACTGCACGGTCATTACCGCCCTCTTTTCCGAAACACGGGCCTGGAAGGGAAACACCGGCCTCTGGCTGACGCAGACGATACGATCCGTGCAGGACAGGACATCTCTTTTCATCTCCTTCGGCAATCCCTACCTTTTGAATGACGTACAGGATGCCGGGAAGATGCTGGTCTATTGGGACTCTGATGCAGCACAGATAAAAGCTGCAGAAAAGGTGCTGCGCTGCGTCTCTCGAAGATAACGGGTATTGCCGCTCACGGACCTCCGGATAATGATCTATTTCAGTCGGAAATCGACACGGCTGTTACTGAGGCCTTCCTTCTTCTCAGGCGCAAGGGCCTTCGGTTCTACAAGAAATACGCGCTCAGGCTCGAGCTTCCCGGACTGGACCAGCTTTTCCCTGACGTTCAGCGCACGCTGTGACGCAAGCCGCCTGAGATCATCTTCTTTGATCTCTATATGGGTCAGCATGAGCTTTTCCATCTCAGGGACCGGCAGGTCCTTTGCAATACCGATGACATTCCTTGGCTTCGGAAATTTTTCGTCCTTGTATGCCATCTTCAGATAGACCGGATATTCCGCAGTCTCTATCTTTATCTCATCGACCGGACTGGCTGCAACACCCTTCTTGACCAGCTCCTTCAGTTTCTGCGCCTTCAGTTTTCTCTCAAAGGCATACTTCCTGAGACCTTCCCTGTCCTTTTCGGTGTCAACATGTCCCTCGATCTCGAGCTTGAGGCTGGGCCGGTCACTGAGGGCCTTGATCAGGGTATCGAGCTTCTTTGCTCCCGGTTCATTGACCGCGGAGCTTCCGGCCTCGTAATCAATAAAGCTGAGTTCCTCGCCTCCGCCGAAGAGTGCGCCCAGAAGCGCAAAGGGAGACGTTGCCGCCTTCACCAGGAGATTGACGATTATCTTGAGGACTATCCTTCCGACACTGAACTTCGGATCATTGATATACCCGCTCACCGGGATCTCAAGTCTTATCTCCCCCTTTCTGTTCTTCAGGAGCGCGACGGCAAGCTTGACCGGTAATTTCGTAGCGTCCGGGCTCTCGACCTGGTCACCGAACGTGAACTGGTCAAGAAATATCCTGTTATCGGCCTCGAGCTTCTTTTTCTCGATATGATAGTTAAGGTCGAGCGAGAGCTTTCCCTTCTGGATCGTATAGCCGGCATACCTGCCCGAGTACGGGGTCACGGGGCTTAGGTCTACATCTTTGACCACTGCCTTAATATCGACAAAAAGGTCGTCACGCAGCGGGTTGATCTTCCCGGATATCTCAAGCGGCGCATAGTTATCTACTTTCCCCTTCAGGTTCAGATCACCCGCGGCTGTTTCGTCAGACGATAGTCCGCTGACCCTCCCTCCCAGTTCCACGATGCGGGCAGAATAATTAGGCTTGATATAAAAATCCGAGAACTGGACAGTCCCGCCCTGCAGGGTGATCGTATCGATCCCGGCAGATCTTATGCCTGCCTTCTGGCTGACTGCAACGGCCGGCGCAGTGGTTGTCGTAGCTGCCGGGGCCGCAGTTGCTACTGTGGCTGGTGCACTTGCCGGTGCATTGGCCGCTGTCGCTGGAACGGAAGGGGTCTCGCCGGGTGCCGGAGGCGGCTTTAAGACCTCCTGCAGGTTCAGACTGCCATTGGGATTAATGATAAGCCGCGTGTAGAATTCAGTGAGGGCAACCTCCTTGACATGCCACCGCAAGGGGTTATAGCCCGCATCGATCCCGTTTATACTGAGATTGTTCCAGGAAACGAGTTCATCCGTGTTAATGGAATCGACGGTCCTGAGACCGGAGACCGATACCTCACCCTGGTATCCTGCTTTAATGAGTCCGTCCGCTGCCCTGGCAACAGAGACAGAACCTGAGGCTGATACTGCGCCGTCAGTGATGATGACATTCGTCCTCTCAGTGATATATGCCTGGAACGGGAACAGCTCCATACTCCTGAGAGATACCTGCATCTTTGAGGAAAGAGGATTGATGCCGAGAGATCCGTTCGCAGACAAAGAACCCTTCTTCCCCATCAGGAGGGACACAGAGGCATTGCCAATGCTCCCCTTGCGATTGGAGATCTTGCCTGCCGCGATCCTGATACGCTCGGCGCTCAGTTCTACCGGATCAGCAGGGACATGGTCCGAATATTTTACGGAAAAATCGTCAAGCCGCAGGTCCGCAACCGTGTAAAGCCATTCCTTTTCCGCCTTACCCGGTTTTTGGGCTTTCGCGGGCCCGGTCTTGGGAGAAGGCGCTGCCTGCTGCGGGGCCAGAAGGGTCAGGATGTTCATCTTCCCGTCTGCAGCACGTTTCAGGGCGAGGGCGCCCGAACGCGACGATATCTTATCCAGCGTTATCTCCCTCCCCCCAACGTCTACGGCTCCACCACTGAGGGTGAACTCAGGGAGCTTCAGAAAATCTTCCTTTTCGTCTTTTTTCCGAAGTTTCAGGTTCCTGAGGGTCGTACTGATATCAGCCAGCCTGACCACCGGGTCCTCAGCGCCCTCTTTTTTTGCGTAGCTGTATTTGCCTGACAGGTCGAGCACTGCATCTTCGATCGAAAAGAGCAGCCGGTCAGCATAGTAAGGGGCGTATCTTTTCAGCGGGACATGGACCACCTCCGCGCGCCCTTCTGCAGTCAGCGGCTCGAGCGACATCTCGCCAATGACCTTCAGCTCTTCCCCTGCCTCTGTCTTCGCAGAAAAGGCCACGGCCGTCCTTTTCTCCTTCACCGTGTTGAAATGATCAAGCGAGATCTCTATCGGCTCGATCCTTGTCTTAAATGCGGCAGAGGTGGACAGATCGGTGAACAGCACCTTCCCTCCGGTAAGCCTTATCTCGTCGATATCAAGGCTGAAGCCGGATCCCCCTGCCTGTTTTGGCTCCCTGGAGGCCGGGGCGTCCTTGGCTGCCGGGGTCGCCCCCGGTCTCAGGACATCGACATTCATGGACCCGTCTTTCTTCCTGATCAGGTCCACCTCAAGCGCTTCGATCCCGAGACGCGTCAGATGCACTGCCCGCGTGGCAAGGTCTGCCCGGGCCACGGAGAGCCTTAGTGCAGGCAGATCAAGGAGCGGCCCGCCGGTCAGGTCCGTGATCCGTACCTTCAGAAGATCGATATCCCCCGAAAGGGTTATCGCAGGCGTTTTACTTTTATACTGCACGAACGATACAACAGTCCGGACATCAAGCAGTGCGGAAGAGATCTTGTAATCAAGCCTCATCGGCAGATAGGCGAGATAGTAGGGGATATCCAGCTCCTTGATATTGATGTCAAACGAGGTCTCCAGAGAATCAGCAAACGGCTTTGTCATTCCCTGGAACGAGACCTGCCGGTCATTGACCTTTGCAGAAAAAGACGGTTTGACATAGGAATCAAGATAATATGAGAAGTTGGAGAGGAACGGGATGCGCACGTTGATCTCCCTGACCTTATGGTCCGTATTTTTCGGGCCGTCCTTAAAGTCGATACTGCCGTTTTGGATCTCGATATTGTTCAGTGAGAACCGGAATCCCCTGGCGCCTTTGGCATCTGCCGGGGTCTGCGTCTTGCCTTCTTCGAGCAGGTCGGAGAAGTTATAGTGGTTCTCACCATCCCTGTTTATTCTGACCGAAGGGTTTACGATCCGTATCTCCTTCATGATCAGTCCCCGCTTTATAAGGGAGACCGCCTCCAGATTCAGATGGAGCTGCTCGAGGGAAACAAAGGCATCAGGTTTTCCGCGTTCACTGACCATGATGCCCTCGATATCAACCGACAGGACAAAGGGGTTGACGGCAACTTTCCGTACGGTGACGGTTCGATGCAGCTTCTCCGAGAGGTTCTTTATCAGGACGGACTTGATGATCGGGGGAAGGATAAAAAAACCGATGATCGCAAAACAGACCAGGGCGATCCCTGACCCGTATATGATCTTCCGGACAGTTCCCGGGGAGAGCCTGTCTTTGAGCCACTTCATAAGCGCGGACCTATTTTATGTCTGCAGTGCAGTGAGGGCATTTCACTGCTTTTATCGCTATAGAGGAAAGACAGAGCGGGCATTCTTTTGTTGTCGGAGCGGCAGGCGGAGCTTCCTGCTCCTTCCTGAGCCTGTTGATATTCTTCACGACCATAAATACCGAAAAGGCAACAATAACAAAACTGATAATGGTGTTGATGAAGAGCCCGATGTTCATGGTCACAGCCCCTGCTGCCTTGGCAGCGGCAACCGATGCATACGGCCCGGCTGTCTTTCCCTCTTTCAGAAGGATGAACAGATTTGCGAAGTCCACGTTGCCCATAAGAAGGCCTATGGGGGGCATGATTATGTCGGCAACGAACGAGGTGACGATCGTCCCGAAGGCTGCACCGACGATGATCCCCACTGCCATGTCCATCACATTCCCCTTAACTGCAAACTCCTTGAATTCCCTGAACATTCCCGCCTCCGTGGATCATTGGATTTTACCTGTTACCCGCTGCCCTCATAATACCATGAAACCTCCTCAAAACAAAGAGATTATTTCCGATTTCGGCCGGTGGAATGTTATAGTTTCTGCTGTGGCAATAGCGCAGCAGAACAGCAAGAAAATACATTACGGATGGGTCATCGTCATGACCGGCATGCTCTCCATTTGCGCCTGTCTGGGCTTCGGCAGGTTCGCCCTCGGCATGCTCCTGCCCTCAATGGCCTCTACCCTGAAGCTGTCGTATTCAGAGATGGGCTTCATCAGCACCGCAAATTTTGCAGGCTATCTCGTCTCGGTGCTTGCCGGCGGTTTCTGGGCTGGCCGGATCGGGGCCAGGAGGCTCATATTTTTTGCCCTGCTCCTGGTCGGCATCTCGATGGCCCTGGTGAGCCGGGCAGAAAGCTTCATCCAGGTGCTCGTCCTCTATACGCTCACCGGCATCGGCAGCGGGGCCACGAACGTCCCGGTCATGGGACTGGTATCTTCCTGGTTCTCCTCGAACAAAAGAGGCCGGGCAGCAGGGTTCATCGTCATCGGAAGCGGCTTTGCGATCATCCTGTCAGGCAGGCTGATACCCTGGGTCAACCGGATGTATGGCTCAGAGGGATGGAGGACAAACTGGACCATCCTCAGTTCGGCCGTCCTGGTGATCTCCGCTGTCAGCCTCCTGCTGATCAGGAACCGTCCCCAGGACAAGGGACTACTCCCCTATGGTGCAGGGGATGTCACTGCCGGACCACAAAAGGCCAGGCCGGCCAAAGCCAGCGTATTCCGGGAAGGGGTCATGTATTACCTCGGCCTGATATATTTTCTCTTTGGTTATACCTATGTCATCTACGCGACCTTCTTTGTGACGACCCTGGTCAAGGAGAGGGGTTTTTCGGAGGCTGCAGCCGGCAGCCTCTGGTCTATGGTCGGACTGCTGAGCCTCTTTTCAGGCCCGGTCTTCGGGACGATCTCGGATAAGCTCAGCAGAAAGACCGGACTGATCATCGTCTTTTGCTTCCAGATGATCGCCTACCTGCTGGTCGCTTCAGGCCTCCCGGGGATCTTCCTCTACCTCTCAATATTCTTTTACGGCGTCGTGGCCTGGAGCATCCCCTCGATCATGGCAGCAGCCGTGGGTGATTATGTCGGCGCCCAGAAGGCCGCCGCCGCCTTCGGGATGGTCACCTTCATCTTCGGCTTCGGCCAGATCATCGGTCCTGCCGTTGCCGGGGTCCTCGCCGAAAGGACCGGCAGCTTTTCATCCAGCTTTTATATGGCGGGAATCTTCGCAGGCCTGGCTATACTGCTCACCGCCTTCCTGAAAAAACCGCAGACTGCTTAGAAAAGTGAACTGGGTCCTTACAGGATGTTTTTTTCCTGTTATCAGTTTACCAATGAATCCTTTAAGTGCCCTCCTATATTGTATTGACAAACGGCACACATTCATAATACGATAAATCGTGGTCGTCAATTGGGACAATGACAAGAATCTCCAGCTCAAGAAAGAGCGGGATATAACTTTTGAGCAAGTCCTTATTGCCATAGAGACAGGCGGCCTGCTGGATATTTTGGATCATCCTAGCAAAGAAGGGTATCCGGACCAGGTTGTGTTCCTGGTCCGCGTCAACGACTATGTGTACGCTGTTCCAACGGTGATAAAGAAAGAGGAGTTTTTCCTGAAGACAATTTATCCAAGCAGAAAATATACGGACCTCTATCTGCCTGGAAACAGGAGGAAAAAATATGAAGATTGACAAAGAAGAGAAAAAACTTATCGAATCAATAGAAAATGGCGAGTGGAGACCGGTCCGTGACAGCATGGGGCTGAGGAAGAAAGTACTGGCAGCCGTCAAAACCACCATGTTAAAGGACCAGAGAATGAACATACGAATAGCGAGAAGAGACCTTGAAGCCCTGAAAGCCAGGGCGCTGGAGGAAGGAATGCCCTATCAGAGCCTTGTGTCGAGCGTCCTTCACCGATATGTCACCGGCCGCCTGGTAGAGTCCCGCAAATAATCAACGAAGCTTAGGGTACTGGGAGGAAAGTCTCGATCAGATCGAATAAGATTTCGTTCCTCTAGTTAACTATATATAATCTCAATTTGTGTCTCTATTTTCTCATTTAATCCATGTCTCTGGCCAGGCCCTGGTGTTACCACGGGTGGACGAATTAGGGGTTCGGATGAAAATACTCATGTTTTAATTTGACGTAGTATCGTTTTATCCGTGATCCGTGCATCTCTTGCAAGCAGAAAAGCCTTGCTTAAAATGATGGAAAGCATCTGGTCTCCTTCAAAGGGCAGAAATACTTTTTCAGCACCCACTCGTCCTGTGCTGCGATCTGTGACGATGCAGAGATATTGGTCATTCGGTTCCATAAGGATATTTCCACTTCCGAGGTGGATCTTGTATGTCCTGAGATCACCACGAACCACAAAGAATCTTCCGTCGACATGACATCTATCAGCAATCGTGAAACGAGGCAGAAGGCGTGTCATTACTTCTTTTCTGGTTTCAGCATGAGCCGACAGATCACCGAATGAATACCGCTGCCAATAATTGGTCCCTATTCGGGCGTCACCCTGATCCCGCCAAACGGGGTCGTTCCCTATACTGCAA
Source organism: Nitrospirota bacterium (assembly GCA_004321925.1). GTDB lineage: Bacteria > Nitrospirota > Thermodesulfovibrionia > Thermodesulfovibrionales > UBA6898 > PALSA-1316. Next base: position 45,006 of record SCQH01000093.1, read on the forward strand.
ACGCCGACGAAGAGATCGACGTCCCGCATGATTTCGGTAAATGCGAGGGCAGGGATTTCCGAAAGAGGGAGAGGCTCTCCATGCAGATTCACAAACCGAACCTGGTCGGTAGAAAGGTACAGGTAAATACCGGTTTCCGACATCTGATCGTCAGCAGGCACCGACTCCACCCAGAATTCGGCCCGCAGGTCCCATTCGGGCAGCTCACGTATAGGGGTGTTAAACGAATCAAAAGCACCCTGGAGTTGATACTTCCATCCGCGCTGCCTGCAAAGAGCGTTGAACTGATGCTGCCTCAGAATATGAGCTGCAAAACGGTTGGAGTAGTTTCGGGTGGCAAGTTCGGCATCCGTGACTATATAAAGTTCCCGATGGGCTTGTTTGAACGGCTGGGAAATTTGCTTCTCTTCGAGATAAACTCGCCACTGACGGACTGTTGAGACGTCAAACCCGACAGGATGCCATAAGCGTACGCGAGTATTGTCGGATTCCCAACATACGCTTCGGCCCTCCGCGTCTTGCAGACCATCCTCAGTCATGATCGCAAGACCCGACTTGCCTCCCGCTTCGAAATGCCAGATAAGTCTTCTGGTGAATTGTCCGAGCAGCGGATGGTCGAGGTAACGTTCGCGCCAAAGAGGATAAAGCCAGCTTCTCTGGGCCAGGAAAAGACATTCGATCCGGTCGCGCTGCACAGACAACATATTTTCAATGTCCCTGGTAACCCTCTTAAGCGAAGCAATCTCTTCGGAGAAATTCTCCCGAACTGCTGCAGGGACCGACTTTTGCTTTTTCCCGTTCTCGCCCAGCCAGAGGAACTCGGTGCCGGCGGTCGGTGTAACCCGGATCTCCGCAACATACTCACCTAGATCCTCACGAAGAACACCTCGACCTTCCAATCCAAAAGTCGGTACCGCTATCTCTTCAAGGTCGGCACGTGTCATGCCTGCCCTTCTTGCCGCCACTTCAAGGGCAGTATTTATCAGCACATGGACTTTTGAATACTTTGTCTTCAGCTGCAAACGGGAAAGTTGCGCCACCGGCGCCAGCCCCGGAAGCCTGCTCAACACATGAATACAAGCATTACCGGCCTTTGCCGACCGGGGACCGAGTCCCGGTATTTTCTTAAACAGTGCAAGTGCAACGTTCCCGATTACAGAGGCAACATCTGCTTGATCGATTGATGAGCAATACCAGATCAACCCTTTTAGAAGGTCAGCATTGCCTTCCGACATAGTGTCGCTTTTTGTACTTTCTACCGACGAAAACCACCTCAGCACCATCGGACTGAAAGCGGCATCACCCACGCCAGATCTCCTTTTGCCAGCCTCGGCCATCCATTTTCCGGAGGGCTCGCACGATTTAATAGTAAAGGCATGTTCGATAAGTGACTGCCACGCCGTCTTCTGTGTCGATTCCATTGCTTTCAGATCCGCTAACATCAGATCCGTCCATGCTTCCCCGGGCTCAATCGTGAATTCCTGGAGATCTCCAAGCATGATCCTGATCTTCTTCGCAAGCTTTCGAGCGTCCGCGATTTCCCAGCTATCGAGATGTACAGAAATATAGTCGTGAAGTCGAACTCTAAGTTCATGACTAGCTTTGTTTTCTTTCAAGAAGCATTCGATCTGCCTCACCATAGCTTTTTGCACTAGAAATACTGCATAGAACTGGCGTTTCTGCAAGATCATGCCATCAAGCATCTGCAATAGATACTGCTCGGAGAAGGGTAGTTTAGATCCAAGAATTGCTTTAAGCATACTGAGTTGATAATCAGTTGAGTAGTAAGCCGTCGCCTCGTTGACTGAATCAAGGTAATTCATCCGATCCAGAAGTGCGACTACAAACTTTACCTTTACATCAGGCGGTTTTGAAAGCAGAACACGTCCCATTTCACTCTCGACGGGATAATTGTATCTCCATTCGTGAGGTGGCTTAGTTGCCAGCTGGCTCAGGTATGCATTGATTGCGTGGTGTTCATCTCGAAGTGGGTTCTCGGGTGAAAGGCGGTACCCATCAGGACAGAGTTCATCGCTTCCGTTTCCCATGCCCGTCGGTCATCCCCCCACGAGAGGGACAAGTTTCAGAAAGCTGACCTGTGTGCCGGCCCTGAGTTGTATCACTTGATCAAGCCTATCGACTTGCTGCTCATCCACAAGAATGATAAATCCGTTTTCCCCGAAAGCATCAAGCGCTCTTTCGTATTGCTTTTGCCAATCCACTGTGCGCTTCGCACGAAACTTGTGTCCGTTTAGTGCGACTTCAGCGTCCGAAGGCTGCACAAGCCCCGTGAAATAGTCAGGCTTGCGAAAATTAAACAAACGAACTTCTTCGTATACCCTGCTGCGTATTAGTTCGCGGACAGTCATAAGATCATCCAAAACCTCAAGAGTGAACTCATTGATAACCTCGCCGCTTGAAAGTTCATCACGGATCATTAGAGTCGTCACGAGTTCTCCTCTGTGTTTGTTAAAGTTGACTGGCTGAAAGTTCGGACTTTGATCTTGAATTTGACACAATGCCAATTTATCATCACTCGTTACTCCCCTTTTTCCCACCGTGCTCGGCTCTATATTTCTACCAGTAATTCGCCATATTAATCAATAATAAAAATGATGCGACGGGACACATGGAGCCCTGCTCCTTTTACGAATGCCGCGTGGCTGTGAAGAGAATATATATTTTCATTATCTCGTAAAATCAGCTTCAAGGCGTTGCAATGCGTTAAAGAAGTGATCGAGACTCTGACACTTTTTTTGTGATCTGGATACCGCCCATTGTTTAAAGACGAAGCCACCTAGTGTGCCATTATAATCTGGCCCCTGATAGAGTCGTCCATTTTTATCACACCACACCAAAGCTTCACGAATTTGTCGGGAGGGAGAGCTAATAGCCATCCTGAGCATCTCTGCTTTGGGATCTAATATTTGTTCCGGATTAGAAATAAGTGGATCTTTCTTGAGGCGCAAAAACAACTTCAACCCATGCGGATCGCCAAGTAACCAGCTTTCAACCTCACGCACCGCTACCCTTAGTAGGAAATGGTTTTGCTTAGGAGTGTTTAACCATGAAGAAACAAGCGCAGAAGGACAAATATTCTGATCGAGATCAGTCAGAAGCAGAAAGGGAGTATTCCGCGCAGCGTTATTGAAAGCAGTTGCCTGTTTCTTTAGGTAACCGAAGCCTCCCCGTCGAAAAACTCCTTTAATTGAATATCTAGTATGGCGCTCTGACAGGACACGTCGAGCAACATATTCGCTTAACTCATCCTCAACCGCAAGATAAATAGGGATCGATACTATCATTTAAACAAATCAAGCTGGTCAACATTTGATGGAGCCGTTAGCGGCAACACGGCATCAGCGATAGTCATTCCCCCCTCTAGTAGAAGGCGAATCTCTTCCTTATCGGAAGCAAGACTAACCACTGTCCCCTCGCTGCCGTGAGGCTTCAACAAGGCCACTTCTTCCGGTCTTATACCGCGCACGCCGAACAATTCCGTGCTGTGCGAAGAGAGGATTACTTGCCGTTTTCTCGGACGCTGAAGCCGCCAGATTAAGGCAGGCAATTTTGACACCACAGCAGAATGCAAAGAGAGTTCCGGTTCTTCCAGCAGCAACAAACCTGCACCTTCAAGCAACATCCACAAAAGACCTATTAGACGCAATGTACCGTCCGAAAATTGGTCCTCGCGTTGCCGCCCAGCATTTGGACGCCAGTGCTCATATATGGCCTCAAGATGTGGCATGCCTCGCTCATCCGGTGTGTCGGTAAGATTCTTTAACTCTGGGACAGCAATCCGCAACGCTTCTTCAATTTTATGCAAACGCGCCCTGCGAGTTTTCTCAGGCGTACTAATCACTCTGTCAAGAAATTTCAAGCCAAAGGGATCTTCCCCCACTGCATCTCTGTTTGCAATATTTGGATGCCTCAGAAGCTGCGGCACAAGATGAAGATAGGAAATTTGTTTAAATGCCTCATCTATCGGACGGAAGTTTATGTTAGATTGCAAATGCTCCAAATGAGTTTCAGTGAGGCGCCAATCGTCTTTTCTATCATCGTCATCAGGCCGATTCAGAATAAGCTCATTATTCCGCCATATTTTTTCGTATCTTAAAAGTAATCTGCGGGCACCCCTCGATTCTTGATGTAAGCCAATACCGTAACGCCATTCAGTTGCATCTGCAAGCCCGTTCTCAGTCAACGTCACCTCAATTTCAACATTCGGATAACGCCGGGCAGCTAAGCAACGGATTTTGCTTAGGTCTCCCCGCTCACGAACGGCTTGTTGTAGCCCCCCACCTGTCTTTGCAATATCACGCAGGAATCGAAAGACATCCAAAAGGTTAGACTTACCGCTGGCGTTCGGCCCCGTAATGAAAAGTCGCTCACCGATTGTGAGGTCTACATTTACAAAGTTGCGCCAATTTTTGAGTTTCAGATGCCTAAAGTACATTTGCATGCCTCCTGAATATATACAGTTCTATCTTATCGCATCTTTCCTGCCACCGAACCCGTAACAAAAATATTCCATTACAAGGGTAAATACTTCTACCAATAATTGTCAATATAATCGCCTAGTTGCGACATGGTTTTATTGCCGTTAGAGAATAAATTAATAAATATTCCATTAATTGATGCTGGCCTTTTTACGGGTGTACGAATTCATTGCGATGAAGTAAAAGGTAGGATGTGCCAAAGCCATAGATAACCCCACCATGGTGCTTCTAATTTCATTAATAGAGGCATCGAATACAATAAGGCAATGAAATAAGGAATTATTTCGTAATATTTATAATTCAATTTTCGTGAAATGAATACCGGCATTGCGGTGTAGAGTATGATTGGTGGCAAGACACAGAGCGGGACCATAACGCCGCTTGCAATCACTGCTCGAATATTGAAATACCCTTTGATTATATATTCCGGCTCGCTGATCCTGTAAACAATGCTGCCCTCTTTGTACGTGATGGGACCAATTACGCTAACGATAAGAAATATGATGACTCCCGCTGTAACAATTCTCGTTTTAAATTTATATCCACGAACAAAACAAAAACTTATAGCAGAGGATGCAAGATAGATACCCCAAGTTCCAGCAGCTGCAACTTGCATAACATCTTCGCCTTTCGTTACGCATCCGTTAAGACTCAACAAAGCAAGCATACATAATAAACAGCGCCGTAGACACAAACTCTTCCCCATCACTCGTCGACCCCTCTTTTCCCCACAGTGTCAGCCAGTATAATTCTACCAGTAATCCGCCCTATTAGGCACTATAAAAATTGCGGACTTTCATTCTATTCGGTATGTTCAGCCGCTTGCAGCGGTCTTGCGCTTATAGGGAGGGCTAATTTATTATATGTGTCATACACTTAACCGTGATTTGACTGTTTAAACCCGAAGGAGGTCACAAACCCTATGAGTTTCACATATGTCCGCAAGATACCGAAGCCGAAGGAGATCATCGCATCCATGCCGGTGCCGAAGGATATCGTCCAGATGAAGAAGAGGAGGGACGAGGAGATCAGGGCGGTCTTTACCGGTGAATCCGCAAAGCTCATCCTTATCATCGGTCCCTGCTCCGCCCATGACGAAGACCAGGTCTGCGATTATATCGCCCGGCTTGCAAAGGTCCAGGCGGCGGTCAAAGACAAGATCCTCATCATCCCGCGCATCTATACCAACAAACCCCGCACGACCGGCATCGGGTACAAGGGCATGGCTCATCAGCCGAACCTTCAGGAAGAGCCCAATATCGTCGAGGGTATCAAGGCCATCAGGAAGATGCATATCAGGGCCTTGCAGGAGTCGCACCTCCCTGCGGCGGACGAAATGCTCTATCCCGGGAACTATCCCTACCTGGAGGACGTCCTGAGCTACGTCGCGGTCGGGGCGCGCTCGGTCGAAAACCAGGGCCACCGCCTCACCTGCAGTGGCCTCGATATCCCGGCCGGCATGAAGAACCCTACCTCGGGCGACAATGAGGTGACGCTCAACTCCATACAGGCGGCGCAGGCCCCGCACATCTTCAGCTATAACCGGTGGGAAGTGAAGACGGCCGGCAATCCGCTTGCTCATGCGGTCCTCCGCGGAGCGGTCGACCACCACGGGATCGCGGTCCCGAACTACCACTATGAGGACCTCCTGAAATTCGCAGAGGCTTACAAGAAACGCGGCCTTGTCAACCCTTCGATCATCGTCGATACCAACCACTCGAACTCCAACAAGAAATACGCAGAACAGCCCCGGATCGCGAAGGAAGTGATGTGGAGCCGGAAGAACTCATCCATGCTGAAAGGCATGATCAAGGGCTTCATGATCGAAAGTTTCATCGAGGAAGGGGCCCAGAAGGTGACGGAGAATGTCTATGGCAAGTCCATCACCGACCCCTGCCTGGGCTGGAAAGATTCCGAAAAACTGATCAGGGAACTGGCCGAGCAGATGTAGGGCCCGGCCCGCAGAGGCGGGCTTCCCATGTTAGAGAGAGGGGAGCAGGTCTCCCCTCTCTTTGTGCTACAATCCCCTATGAAGTGTTACGACATCCTCTTTCCTCTGGCCATCGGCCCGCTGACCTACCTTTGCCCTGATGAACTGGCCCATAAGGCCGAACCGGGCATGCTGGTCTCGGCCCCGGTGCGCAACAAGATCGTCCAGGGGATACTCCTTTCGAAGAATGCTGATCCACCGGCCGGCCCGCTCAAACAGCTTGCCGATATTCATGGTGAAACGCCGGCCCTGAGCAAAGGCATGCTCAGGCTCCTGGCCTGGATGTCCGACTACTATATCGCCAAGCCAGGCGTGATCCTTAAGCAGACCGTCCCGGCTGAACTTTTCGAAAGGACAAAGCAGCGCGGCAGGAAAGACCTTCCCGATGGCGGCGAGCTTACCCTGCCGGAAGTCCGGCAGGAAGACCTTCTGCCTGTGACCGGGTCGGTCTCGGAAAAGAAATACCGGACCTTTCTGCTCCACTCCCCCTCAGACCTGTATGAATATGCAGCCGTTGCCTCGCTCCTTCAGACTGCCACGAACGCGGTCGTTGTCGTGCCGGAGATAGCCCGGGCAGAGACCCTGTTCCATGAGCTCGACAGGCTCTATCCCGGCAGGGTATGCATGCTGCACAGCGACATGGCCAGGGGAAGGCGCTCCGAATATATGGAAGGGATCCTGTCGGGGAAATACGATATCGTCGTCGGAACCCGGATGGCACTCTTTGCACCGCTTAAGAAGGTCTCGCTGATCGCCCTGCTCCATGAGCCGAGCAGTTTCTACAAGATGGAAGAAGGCATCCTCTATCATGTCAGGGACGCTGCGGTGATGCGGGGGTTCTTCGAAAAGACAACGGTCCTGCTCTCGTCGGTTAGCCCATCGATCGATTCATACTACAATGCGCTCTCAGGCAAATATACGCTGATCAGGCCGGAAGCGGACATTGGCCGGCCGAGGCCGACGATCGTCGATATGAGGTTCTCCAAGAAGGCGTCGCCGGCAGTCTCAAAGGAAGCCGCCATGCTCGCAGGCAGCAGGCTCAGGGCCGGTAAGAATGTCATGTTCGTCATCAACAGAAAGGGCTATTCCTCGCTGCTCTGCAGGGAATGCGAAAACACCGAGGCATGCCCCGATTGCAGCATCCCCCTGGTCATGTACAAGGAAGAAAAGGTCCTGCGCTGCACCTACTGCGGCAAGAAACAAGCCATCCCCCTGCTCTGCAGCCGCTGCAGGAGCCCGAAGCTCGAGCCGATCGGGTCAGGCACCGAGAGGATCCAGGAGCAGATCGAGGGCCTTCTCAAGACAACAGCGGTCCGGTTCGACAGTGACCTTATAAAAAAGCGCACCGACGTCATAAAGCTGTTAGAGACCATTAAGGACGGTCAGCCGAACCTCCTTATCGGTACAAAGCTCCTGACAACGCACCTCACCCCCCGGCATATGTTCAGCCTTGTGGTCGTGCTCAATATCGATGCGTCCATGAATTTTCCCGATTTCAGGGCAACGGAGAAGACCTATATGGAGCTTGCCTCGATCCGTGAACATATCGAGCCGGGCGGTTCGATGATCATCCAGACAAGGGCCCCTGGCCATTACCTGCTGACCTGTTTTAAGAACGGGGAATACCAAGCCTTCGTCAGCGAGGAGCTTCGGATAAGGAGGTCGCTCCTTTTCCCTCCTTTTTCGCGTTTTCTGAATATAAAGGTATCCGGAAGGACCGACATCAGCGGCAGCATCGCAAAGGCCACCAAGGAGGCAGACGCCCAGATAGATGTCCTCGGGCCTGTTGAAGGCAGGGACAGAAAACGCGGGATCGAGATCTCCCTTCTGCTGAAATCGGCCGACAGAAAGGCCCTGAACAGGGTTGCCCGAAAGGCGATTGGGAGGTATGAGGGCCGCAGGGACGTCAGGATTACGATCGATGTCGACCCTGTCTAGAAACACACGCTATGCCCCGATCTATTCTGAGTTATTGTTATTGCAAATAAGTAAATTAAATATTAAAATAAAGAAAACTTAACCTGGAGGTTGCTATGAAACGCATAGTTGTCGTCCTTCTAACTCTTCTTCTTTCAGGCCTCTTCAGCTCCACCCTTTTTGCGGCAGACACCTTTGATCTGGTCATCCCTCTTCCCCTCACCGGCAAGACCGCGAAGTTCGGCGAGATGATGAAAAGGTCCTACGAGATGGCGGCAGAGGAGATCAACGCAAAGGGGGGCGTCAAGAAAAAGAAGATAGCCCTTTCCTTTGAGGACTCAGGCGCAAAGCCCGAGACTGCCCGTGCGATCGTCGAAAAGCTGATCGACACCAAAAAGCAGCCGATCATCGTCGGTGAGTACACGTCTGCCTGCGCCAAGGCTGTTGCGGCAGTCGCAGAAGAGCGCAAGACCCCCTATCTTGTCGTGGCCAGCGCCGATGACGATATAACCCAGAAGAAATATAAATATGTTTTCCGCCAGAACCCCGTCAATGCCCACTACAGCGATTCGTTGATCGACTTTATCGCGAAGGTCGTCAAGCCGAAAACCATGGTCATACTCTATGAAAGCTCCGCCTTCGGCACCTCGGGCGCAGAGGCCATGGCCAAAGACGCTGAAAAAGCCGGCATCAAGGTGCTGTTAAAGGAAAAATATGAGGCCGGTTCCGTGGACTTCAAACCCCTCCTTTCAAAGGTCAAGGCCACACAGGCGGACGTCATCTATATGGTCTCCTATGTCATGGACGCCTCGCTCCTGATGAAACAGATCAAGGAGCTCAGGATCGACGCAAAGCTCTTTGCCGGCGGCGCAGCAGGCTTTGCCATCCCGGAGTTCATCGACAATGCTAAAGAGGCTGCCGAATATGTTATCACCGCTACTCTCTGGACCCCTCAGCTGAAGTACCCCGGGGCAAAGGAATATGCCGATAAATACAAGGCCAAATACAAGGACTTTCCTTCATACCATGGCGCATCGGCCTACTCGGCGATCTATGTGGTAAAAGACGCCCTTGAAAGGGCAAAAAGCTGGACCCCCGACGGCATTCGTGACGCGCTCAAGGCAACGAATACCATGACCGCCTTCGGCCCGGTAAGGTTCGAGGACAAGGAAGGTTACCAGAACCAGAACTTCACCGATACCTTCGTGCTGCAGGTCATCAAGGGAGAGCATGAGACGATCTGGCCCGAAAAATATGCCAACAAGAAATATATCTTCCCGATCCCGACCTGGAGAGAAAGAAGGTAGAAGGGCAACGGGACAAACTATTTATTTTGTCATACCGGCTTGTCCGGTATCCTTCTTGAAAAAAGATTCCCGACAAGCCAACAGTAGGGGCTTAAGCCCGGGAATGACGGAATGTGATTATTGAGGTGCTTAAACAATAATGAAAAAGATCAGGGTTAAGAAATGACGGCCCCACAGGTCGAAGTCCTTCTCCAGACGATACTGTCAGGCCTCCTCCTGGGAGGCCTGTACGCCCTTATCGGCATCGGCATGACCCTGATCATGGGCGTCATGAAGATCATCAACCTGGCCCACGGCGAGCTGATGATGGTCGGGATGTACATCGCCTATGTGCTCTTTTCGACCTTCCATATCGATCCGTACCTCTCGATCCTGGTCGCCGCGCCCGCCCTCTTCCTGCTGGGGGTCTTCCTCCAGAAGTTCCTGATCAACCCGGTGATGAAGGTCGACGCGATCATACCCGAAAACCAGGTGATCCTGACCGTCGGCATCGGCATGGTGCTCGCTAATATTGCGACGATCATCTTCTCTTCCGACTACAAGACCACACCGGTCGATTATGCGACCAAGGCGTGGTACCTCTCGGACATATGGAAGACGTCCCCGATCGAGATCTCGCTCTCCCTGCCGTGGACTGTCTCGTTCTGTTGTGCCCTTGCCATCACTGGGGGGCTCTGGTTCTTCCTGGGCAAGACCGATATGGGCAAGTCCATCAGGGCAACTGCCCAGGACAAGGATGCGGCCCTGCTCATGGGCGTCAATGTAGAAAAGATGCGTGTCGTAACGTTCGGCCTCGGCTCTGCCCTGGTCGGCTCGGCCGGCTGCCTCTTCATACCGATCTATTACCTTTACCCTGACCTGGGCGGCCAGTTCACCCTGACCGCCTTCGTCATAACGATCCTCGGCGGCCTCGGCTCGACGGTCGGCGCCATTGTCGGCGGCCTGATCCTCGGGGTCTTTGAGTCCCTCACCTCGACCTATGCGGGCATGGGCTGGGCGCCTGTCGGCAGGTTCGTCATCTTTCTCGCAGCGCTCATCTTTGTGCCCCAGGGCATCATGTCCCTGTTCACACGAAAGCGGTTCGGCAAATGAAAAAATATCTGCCGCTGCTCATCGCCGGTATTCTCGCCCTTCTTCCCCTGATCGGCCTGAGTTCCTACTGGATGCATATCCTGATCCTGGTGATCATGTGGTCGGTCATCGGTATGGCCTGGAACCTCCTCGGCGGCTACTGCGGACAGGTCTCCTTCGGGCATGCCGCCTTTTTCGGTGTCGGCGCCTATACCGCGGGCATCCTCTACAACAAGACCGGGATGTCGGCCTGGTGGGGCCTGCCTGCCAGCATTGTTGTGGTCGCCCTCTTTGCCCTGCTCATCGGCTACATCTGCCTGCGGCTGAAGGGGCCCTTCTTTGCCCTTGGCACGCTGGCCATGGGGGTCATCCTCAGGGTGACTGCCGAAAACCTCACGACCATCACCGAAGGTGATCTCGGAATCATGATCAGGGAGCGAACCTGGATCGATAAGACCTATTATTTTTATATCATCCTGATACTTGCCGTTGCCTCTTTTTTTGTCGTCAAGAAGGTCATCGAATCAAAGCTCGGCTATTATTTCGTCGCGATCCGCGAGGACCAGGACGCTGCCGAGTCCCTCGGCATCAATACCACCTTTTACAAGACGGTCGCCCTCAGCCTGAGCGCGGTCATTACAGGGCTGGCCGGGGCCTTCTACACGAATTATATGGGGTATATCGACCCCAAGATCGTCTTTGCACTTCATGACATCTCTATCGTCACGATCATGGTCGTCATGGTCGGCGGGGTTGCCACCTTCTGGGGGCCCTTTGTCGGCGCGATCATCATGGTCTTCCTTGCCGAGCTCATCCGGTCCATCCCGAAGCTCGGGGCTGCCCACCATACGTTCTTCGGCATCCTGCTTATTTTGATCATCATTTATCTCCCCAACGGCATAACCGGTGATAATCCGAAACTCAAACGGCTCCTGCGGATGGGGAAGACAACCTGATGTCCATGCTTGAGGTCAAGAATGTTTCGCGCTTCTTCGGCGGCCTTGCCGCGCTGACCGATATCTCCTTCTCTGTCGAAAAGGGAGAGATCCTCGGCCTGATCGGCCCCAACGGGGCCGGCAAGACCACCCTCTTTAATGTCGTTAACGGATTCTATGGGCCTTCGGAAGGCGAGGTCCTTTTCAATCAGGCCAGGATCTCCGGACTGAAACCGCATCAGGTCTGCATCAGGGGGATAGCGAGGACCTTCCAGGTCGTCAAACCTCTTCAGCGCATGTCCGTGCTTGACAATGTCATCGCCTCCGCTTACCTCAGGACAGGCTCTCGGGCAGTGGCCGAGACAAAGGCGGTCGAGACCCTGAAGTTCACCGGCCTGTATGACGACCGGGATATCATCTCCAAGGGACTCCCCCTCGGGAAAAGAAAGAAACTCGAGATAGCCAGGGCCCTTGCAACCGGGCCTGAAATGATCCTCCTCGATGAGTCCTTCGCCGGACTCAACCCCACAGAACTGAACGAATCGATAGAGATCATCCGGAACATCAAGGCAACCGGCATAACCATCATGATCATTGAGCATCATATGAAGGTAATCATGTCGATATCCGACAGGATCGTCGTGCTCAACTACGGCCAGAAGATCGCAGAAGGCACCCCGGAAGAGATCAGGAGCAATCCGCTCGTGATAGAGGCCTACCTCGGCGAGGCGCAGAATGCTTGAGATCAGGAACCTTAACGTCAATTACGGCGACGTCCAGGTCATCTGGGGCGTCTCCTTTGAGATCAAAAAAGGCGAGGTCGTTGCCCTGATCGGGGCTAACGGGGCCGGGAAATCGACCATCCTCAAGACCATCTCGGGGATCATCCGGCCGGCCAGCGGTGAGATACTTTTTGAAGGTCAGCCGATCCATACGCATGAAGCGTACACCCTGATCGAAACAGGGTTGGCCCACGTTCCCGAGGCCAGGAGGCTGTTTGTCGAGATGACCGTTGAGGAAAACCTCGATATGGGCTCTTTAAAAGGTGAGGCCAGGAAGAACAGGCAGAAGACCCGGGAGATGGTCTTTGATCTCTTCCCGAGGCTGCGCGACCGGCGCAAACAGATCGCAGGGACCCTGAGCGGCGGCGAACAGCAGATGGTGGCGATCGGGAGGGGACTGATGTCCCTGCCCTCTTTGATCATGTTTGACGAGCCTTCCCTCGGCCTGGCCCCTATCCTGGTGCGGGAGATCTTCGACGTCATCAAAAAGATCAGGGGCGAAGGCGTCACCGTGATGATCGTTGAGCAGAACGTCAAACAGACTCTTGCCATTTCCGACAGGGCTTATGTGCTTGAGACCGGCAAGGTCGTGATGGAAGGGACAGGGGAATCCCTGCTGAATGATGAGCATGTCAGGAAGGCATATCTTGGGGTATAACGCAAGGAGGTTCTGCAATGTTCGTATCTGACTGGATGACGAGAAAGGTCTTTACCGTTGCACCGGACGACGGGGTGGCCGTAGCGGTCAAGCTGATAAGGGAAAAGAAGATCAAGCATGTCCCTGTCGTAAAGGACGGGAAGCTCAAGGGAATAATCTCGGACAGGGACATACGCGATTTTTGTCCCTCCCAGGCCACTACCCTCGATATCTATGAACTGCATTACCTGCTCGCCAGGACAAAGGTCAGGGAGATCATGAAGGAGAAGGTCTCCACCTCGTCTCCTGACCTGCCGATCGAAGAGGCTGCGCTGCTGATGCTTGACAGGAATATCGGCTGCCTCCCGGTCATAGACGAAGGCAGGCTGGCCGGCATAATCTCTGACAGGGACATCTTTCGGGCTCTCGTGGACATCACCGGGGTGCGTCATGGCGGCCACCGGATCTCGATGACCATTGCCGACAAGCCCGGCTCGATCAAAGAGGTTGCGGACATCATCAGAAAACATGATTTCAGCCTCCAGGGAATATTGACCTCCTATGAGAAGGCCGATAAAGGGTCGCGGCATATCGTCATACGGGCACAGGGAGCGGGGAAGTTCGGACCGCTCAAGGCCGAACTGACCGGTACCTTTAAAGAGGTAAAGATCAAAAAAGGCTGAGAAAAGTAAGTGATGAATGTGTCCCTACGCCCCCGGGCGGAAATCGCGTAAAAAGCCGACCGGTTGTGCTAAAATTTACTTATGGATTTGAGGATGAACCATCATTCTGCTCTCAGGCTCTTGTTCCTCGTTTATTTTGTCTTTTTTGCGGTCTCGCCAATCTCGTATTACTGTCCTGAAAATGCACCGGCCCATCTGACCGGTGATGCCGGCATAAATGGCTCGGTCAGATTGAGTTTTGTCCTGCTAGAGCCTTTCATGAAAAGTGATACGGATACGGACGGTGCAGAAGACGATACGGGTACCCTGAAGATCCTGCTTCGCAAGAAGCGCGCGGTACTTTCAGCAAAAAAACTGATAGATCCCACGTTACTCACCTGCAGTTTACCTGGCGATCTGATAAACAAGGGAATACTGTTAAATCGCGTAGCTTTTTTCGCCGGCGATGATCCGGCAGCGGGCCGTTACTCCGACTTACCTTATTCAGGCCTTTCCCCTCCTGTAGTCCCTCCGTTCATCTGATTTTTCATATCTGAGACTGAATCCGGGGTTCATCCCCGACGCTGGACATTTTGGCATGGAGATATTGATGCAGTGAGCGCATCGGCATTGATCAGGCTGAACCGGCCTCGGGCTACCCTGTTTACGGAGGACTTACTTGAAGAAGATATCCATACTTATCCCTGTCTATAATGCAGAGAACTCAATAGCTCTCTTGTGCGGCTCACTCATAACGCTCTATTCCCGCAGATATGAGCTCGAGATCGTTCTCGTCAATGATTGCAGCATCGATCATACCGACAGCATCTGCAGGAAACTCCATGAGGAGCATCCCGGGATCATAACCTATATCCTGCTGCCCAAGAACTTCGGAGAGCATAATGCCCTGATGGCCGGACTTCATTATGTTACCGGAGATTATTGTGTGATGATGGACGACGATCTCCAGAACCCCCCCGAGGAAGTTGCAAAGCTGATCGACGAGATGCAGAAGGGCTTTGATGTGGTTTATACCTATTACCCGTCAAAAAAAGACAGCCTTTTCAGAAGAGCGGGGAGCAGGTTCAGCGACCGTGTCGCCACCCTGCTCCTTAGAAAGCCTCGAAACCTCTATCTCTCGAGCTTCAAGGTCATCAACCGCTTCCTTGTCAATGAGATCATCAAACATGACAGCCCAAATCCATATATCGATGGGATCGTTGTGATGTCAACCTCCAATATCGGATCGGTCTCGGTGATGCACAGGGAACGATCATACAACCGGTCCGGGTATACCCTGGCAAAGCTTGTCTCTCTATGGGGAAATATGGTCGTCAGTTTTTCTCTGATCCCTCTGCGGTTTGCGGGTATAGCAGGGACATTGCTGATCATTTTCGCCCTGGGCTACGGCCTGCATAAGACCTATGATACCTACAATATCTCCTCGGAATTGACCGATTTCGAGACGCTCATGTCAGCCAACATGTTCTTCAGGGGGGTGGTCCTGCTAGCCATCAGCATTCTCGGGGAATATGTCGGCAGGATATACCAATTGCTGCACAAGAACCCCCAGTATGTGATACGGGAGGTCCTCACCTCTCCTAAAAAGGCGGGAATCGTCTCCTATATCAGGGCTCAGGGACAGGGCAGTGAAAAATAATCCTGTTATCGGGAATATAGAGGCTCTCAGGGGAAAGCTCTCCGATCACGGCCTGCTCTGCGACAACAACATCTGCAGCGAATTCGGCTATGACACGGACCTGCTCTTCGACCTGTTTATTTCACGGATGGCCGGCTATGCGGTCAACACCGATGCCGAGGTAAACAGCCGCATTGAACATTACCTGACACACCCTCGACTGGACGTGCAGGTCGTGCCGCTTGACAATATCGACAAGTGGCATATTGACGCGGCAACCGGCAATCTTGCGCACAACTCAGGGAGGTTCTTCAGCATAACCGGCCTGATGGTGCGCCACCGCTCTTCGAATGACGAGATAACCTGGGACCAGCCGATCATCGATCAGCCCGAAGTAGGCATATTGGGGATCCTGGCTGCGAAGTTCAGCGGTGTACTTCATTTTTGCCTTCAGGCAAAGGAAGAGCCCGGCAACATAAACCTCGTCCAGCTTGCACCGACGGTCCAGGCGACCTACAGCAATTATACCCAGGCCCACGGCGGCAATCTGCCGCTCTGCATCGATCATTTTCTGGACCCGCCGAAGGACAGCATACTCTTTTCGAAGCTCCAACCCGAAGACGGGGGCCGTTTCCTCCATAAATCAAACAAGAATATGATTATTTTCCTTGGTGAGGACGATATCCCGGCTCTGCCGGAGGAATTCATATGGCTCACCCTTCGGCAGATAAACGGACTGCTCCTCCGTGACAACCTGATCAACTCCTGCGCCCGGAGTGTGCTCTCATGTCTGCTGTAAAAAAAGACTTACTTGCAGAGCTTCTCAACGGTTCGCTCCTTGACAGTGTCCTGAGGACTGATGCGGCCGGCCTGCCCGAGAGAATCGTCAGGGAGCTGAAGATCGAGCAGTTGACCAGCTGTTTTGAGGATACGCCTGGCCTGCATTCCACAAAAGAACTGATACAGTGGCTTGATGATGCACGGGCAGACAATCACATCTTCGCCAAAAGAGAAGGCCTCAATACCCTGGAGGAATGGAGGCGTGATGAAAGCGGCTTTTTTTCTCACAGGCAGCGCAAGTTTTTCAGGGTCATCGGAGTAAAGACCATGTCTCCCTCCAGGGAGGTCAGCGCCTGGAGCCAGCCGATACTGGATAATGAGGGAACGGGGATCATCGGTCTTCTGATGAAGCGGATTAAAGGCCGCTCCTATTTTCTCATGCAGGCCAAGGTGGATGCCGGCAACCGCAATACCGTTCAGATCGGGCCGACGGTCCAGTTCAATCCGGGCAACTATATCGACAACGAGAAACTAAGAAAACCGTTCCTTTTTGACAGGTTTCTCAACAGTGAGGGGTTGATGACCATAAAGGAGAGCATGCAGGCGGAAGAAGGGGGCAGGTTCTTCAAGGAAGAGCACCTGCATAAAATATTGCTGCTGCCTGATGAGCTTCAGCTTGGCATCCCGCCTCAATACCGCTGGTTTTCGCTCAACCAGATCCGCTTTTTTCTGCATCTTGGGGATTCCGTTAATTCCTCTGCACGGAGCATTCTGGCATGTCTCGTATGAAAAGGGTGAGGCAGGCATGATCCACTACTGGCAGTATCTTCATGAATACGAGTCGCTGCGCGGGGAGATACGCGCTGTCGTCGACCGTGTCTTCTCCTCAGGAAAACTGATCCTGGGGCCTGAGGTTTCTGCCTTCGAACGGGACTTCGCCTTGTACTGCGGGTCTGCTTACGGCGTCGGTGTCAATTCGGGCACCGATGCGCTTTTTCTCTCCCTCAAAGCCCTGGGAGTGGGAGCCGGAGATGAGGTCATAACCGTCTCGAACACCGCCGTCCCGACGGTCGCTGCGATCCGTGCCGCCGGCGCCCTGCCGGTATTTGTCGATGTCGAACCTGACACCTTCCTCATGGATGTCCGGCTGGTCGAGCCGGCTCTTTCTGAAAGGACTCGCTGCATTCTCCCGGTGCATCTCTTTGGGCAGCCTGTCGATATGGATCCCTTGGTTGAAATAGCGGCCGGGAACGGCCTCCCGCTTATCGAAGACTGTGCTCAGGCAGCCGGGGCCCTCTATAAAGGAAGGACTGTCGGCAGCATCGG
>SCQH01000094.1 GCA_004321925.1 Nitrospirota bacterium
TCAAGATCTTTACGCATTCGAACGGGATCTCATCATCGACCACACAGGCGTAATCGACCTGCTCCAGTGAGGCTACATTTTCGAGTCTTAGTTTATCGGTAAAGATCGGCCGGCCGGGGCCCCGCCTGACATCCTTGTCCCTGATGACCGTAACGACGAGGACATCACCCTGTTTCTTGGCGAGTTCCAGGTGGTTGATGATGCCGGGGTGGATGAGATCGAAGACCCCGTGGCTCTGAACGACCACGCTGCCTTCAGTTTTCAACCCGTCGATGACCTTTGCCAGGTCATGCAGGGGGAGTATCTTCTCTTTTGGTGGTTTAAGCATCAGCGTTAAAATATGTCTTCAGCAGTTTTGTCGAGGAAAAAACGATCTCATGGGTAAAGCGCATCTCGGCACCGATCTCCTTCACCACGTCATACTCCTTCTGGATCTTCCCGGTCTTGTCTTCGAGCCTTTCAAACTCCTGCCCCTTCACATAGTAATCCGGCCTCAGGAGCCTCAGCGTCTCTTCAGCCGTCTGCCATTTATTCACTGCAACAAAATCCACACACTCCAGTGCGGCAATGGATTCAGCCCGCAGGACCTGGTCGAATACCGGCCTGCCGGGCCCCTTGTCCACATATTCATCCGGGGTGAGCGTAACCACAAGAATGTCGCCCATCGCCTTTGCGGCCTGAAAATATTTGATATGCCCCGGGTGCATCAGGTCAAAGCAGCCATGGCAATGGACGATCTTTTTGCCCTCTGCCTTCAGAGACCTGATCTTTTCAGCGAGGGCGTCAAGCCCCAAAATCTTCATCTTTTATAATAACGCTTATACCGACACCCGTTCAATCAATATGAGCTTTGATCTGCCTGGTCACTCAGGGCGGTCCAGAGGGCGGGGATGGTATCGGCGTGCCGGCCGCGGACGTAAAAGCTCTCCCCTCCGTCAGCAACCGTCCTGACGAGCATCGTCTTCCATGGCCTGAAATAATAGGCCGGGTCTTCGCGGGCAGGCTCCCTGCTGACATCCTCAGGCAGGGGATAGAGGTCGCAGACGAGCGTTGTAAAATGGCGTATCTCACGCCCTTCCCGGCCGGCCGCATTGCGCGCCATGCTCAGGGACTTGAGATAGACCTCGGGCGCCATCACGGCGCTCCCGAAATTCATTACGACCCCGCCCTCAAGCCCTTCGGCAACCCGGGCAAAACGCAGGAAGTCGCGGTAGGACGTTTCCCCGGCCGCCGCTCCGTTAAAATTGGGGTGCTCATGGATGATGTCATACCCGATGCCGACATGGACGGTGGCCGGGACCTTCAAGCGGTAGCAGGCAGCCAGAAGACTCGCCCGTCTGAAGGGAAAATCGCCCTCCTCAATGGCCTTCCCGACAGCCTCACCCATGCCCATCTCCCCTGCCGCAGCGGCCCTGTTGACGATATCATTGATGCGGCCGGTCTCCTCCCATAGGCCGAATTGCCCGTCAAGGATATACCTGGCCACACTCTCGGTCGTCGCACCGATCAGGGAAAGTTCAAAGTCATGGATCATGACCGAACCGTTCATCGCAAGACATGATATATAATCTTTTTCCAGGAGATCAATGATATACCGCTGCACGCCCGAGCGTACCACATGCCCGCCTGCCATCAGGATGACAGGGTGGCCTCCTGCCCTTGCTGCCAGAATGCGTTCTGCAACGGTCTGGAGGGACTCAGGGACCTGAGCGGACCGTTCCAGAGGCTTAAGTGCTTTGAGGTCAAGGTCATGCACTCTCTCGGAAAGCGGCCTGACATGTAACCGCGACCGGTCAAAACTGTCAGCGGTCATGACGCTATTGCATCCCCATTCCCATGACGCGCCTCGACATCTCAAAATCTGCCTGTGCCCGCGCTGTGTCTCCCATCTGGGCATAGATATTTCCCCTGCTCTGATAGGTCTTCATCATATTCATCGGGGTGAAATCAGAGTTCTCCCAGGCCATTTTATCCGTGGCATCCGGGAAAAAACTGATCGTCTTATCGAGGTCTTTCAGAGCGAGCTCGAGCTGGCCCTTTTTGGCATAGGCATTGCCGCGGTTATTGTAGCCTATCGCCTTTCCGGTCTTTTGCACGATATCATCCCAGAAGACGACCTCATCCGTCCAGACAAAGTTCCTGCTATAGGTCGCTGCGGACAACGGGATAACTATTGCCAGCAGTGCGACTGCCGCAACCGCCTTACTCTTTTGAACCGGGCTGAACCTGCGCACTGCCTGGACAAAGAGCATCGAAAAGGCGGCAATGAAGCCCACGCTCGGAAGGTAGGTCCTGTGCTCAAATATGACATCCTTGATCGGGATGAACGAGGACTCGATAGAAAGCGTCACAAAGAACCAGAGGATCCCGATCGAAACAAGCCGGTAGGCCGGGGCATGAACAGGGTCTGTCCTGAAGGACCTCATCCAGCCTGCAAGAGCTGCTCCGGCAAGGGTCAGCAGGAGGGCCAAAGAGGCCAGGACCTTCAGCTCAAACAGGGAATGAGAGGCCTTCAGATCATACACAGCCAGCTGATGTATTGGCAGGAGCAGAAGCCTTATATAGATGATGATAACCCGGAACTGCATCAGCAGATATTCATAGTTTGACCTCTGGTAAAGGTCGAAGAGCTTGTCCCGCCGTGTGACCTCATCCACCCCCTGCCCGGTCCCTATGAGCCCGTATTCAGGACCCAGCAGCGACAGTGGTATGATAATGAGCGTCGCAAACAGAGGGATAAGAAATATATACCGCCTGTTCGATAGGATCGATCCCCTGAACAGAAGGTACTCGAGGGCCAGGAGCATGAACGGGGCCGTAAAGGAGATCTCCTTTGTCTTCATGGCCAGGATACAGCTCAGGACCGACACGGCATAGAGGAGATAGGAGATGAAGAGTCCCTCTGATCGTTCGATCCTCCATCTGGCCCCCAAATAAGAAACAACGGCAGCCAGATAAAAGAGTGCTGTCAGGGAGGTAAAGCGCTGGGTCACATAGGAGACGGCCTGGGTCTCGACCGGATGAACCAGGAATATCAGGCCGGAAGAAAAGGCGACCAGGCTGTCCCACGCGGTCTGACTCTCGTCCCCCTGCCGCAATATCTTCAGGACCAGGGAGACAAAGAGGAACACCAGCATGGCATTAGTAATATGAATGATAATATTGAAAAGATGGTAGCCATAGGGATCATAACCGTCCAGGGCATAATTAAGGGCAAAACTGAGATAGCCGATATGCCGCGGGTCGGTCATGTCCTCAAAAAAAGAGAGGGTCTGCACAAGGGGATTATCCACGATATATTCAAAATCATCATAGACAAAGATGCCGTCCACAAGGACATTCGAATATATCAGGAACCCCACCGCGACATACAGGATAATGATCGGAAGCCAGGCTTTTTTCAGCATTTTCTGAACCATTTCTTTTCTATAATAACATTCCCCTGATCATTAGGCAGTATATCCTGGAGCCGGCCATAAACAAAAAAAGCCCCGCAAAACGCAGGGCCTTGTCTTCAGAAATATGACCACTATCTGCTCCGGGTGCAGATCAACCCGGGCTCAGGACGAGGATGCTCTTCAGGGATTCTGTTTCTTGTCCGTATGCTGCTCAAAATATTTCTTTATCTCTTCAGGCATCTCACCCTTCATATGCTCCTTGAGGTAGGAATTGTTGGCGATGATCTTCGTCACCTTGACCATGAACTCCTGCTTGGCAGGGGGCAGTTTGTCAAGGTTCTTCAGCTTGTTCATATAGAAGTTCCTTGAGGCCAGGCCCAACTCGGTCCTCACCTCGTCCAGCGTCATCGCCTTGGGTTTCACCACCGGCTCCACAAGGTTATACTTGCTGTAGTCCCAGACCGCTACATACGGTTTTAACAGCGGATAGATCTCGGAATAGGGCCAGGGAGCAATAGCGAGGAAAAACGCCAGATCAGGATTATAATACTGTGCCAGCTCGACAGTCTTTCTGATCGACTCTTTCGTGTCATCAGGCATGCCCAGCACAAAAGAGGTCTCCGAAATGATGCCGTAGCTGTTGATAAGGTCCAGCGCCCTCTTCGACTGCTCGACCTTGATATCCTTTTTGAAGATATCAAGCGCCTCCTGCGTGGTCGCCTCGACCCCGACATAGATGTGATCGATCAGCGCCTTCTGGTACTTCTCCATGATATCCTCATCCCTCAGGATATCATCGACCCGGGTCTCCATCAGGATCTTCGTCCCGACCTTCCGTTCGATCAGCATATCAAGGATATTTTCCCAGCGGACCCTGTCGAGGGTCGGCGTCTCATCCGAGAGCATGACCACATTCACCCCGTAGGTGTCTCTCAGGAACTCCAGTTCTCCGACAAAGTTCTCGGGTGACCTGCCGCGCCAGTTGCGCTGCCAGAAGAGCTGCTGAGAGCAGAAGCTGCATTGCTGGCTGCAGCCGCGCGACGAACTGACGATCGCAAGCCGCGATCCCTCCATCGCCCGATAGGTATAGATAGGCCATTCGACCAGGTCCCAGGCAAGCGGAAGGGCATCGAGATCCTTGATATATCCGCGGGAGGGGGTAACGACAGGTTTTCCGTCTGCAACATAAACAATGCTTTTTACCTTCGAAATATCGCCCTCTGCGTTGAGAGTGTCCAGAAGGTCTACCAGAGTTTCCTCTCCTTCACCCCTGACAATGTAATCAATCGTAGCAGCATGGTCCCTGAATAACTCTTCGTAGCAGAACGTAGGATGCACATTACCGATAACCGTGATGACGTTAGGGTTTATCTCCTTCGCAAGCTTCAGCACTTTAAGCGCATCCACGATCCCTGCAGTAAACGCGGTAGTTGCCACAACGTCAGGCTTTTCTGCTTCTATTCGCTTTCCGATCGTTTCGAGCTTATGCCAATGGCTCATCGCGTCATAATAGACCGGGTCATATCCCGCAGCCCTGAGGCTTCCCGCAATATAGACAAAGCCGACGTTCAGCCAGACCCCTGCCGACTCCACTACGCCTGCGTGATAGGGCGGAGTAATAAGCATAACTTTATTGATTTTTTTCATAATGTTGGTATTTTAAGCAATTTCAATACCAAACATCAAGGAAAGCAGGTGGATATAACAAGGGGATAGACTGAAAATAGATAGATAAAATACATCACGCAATAAATCACGTCGACTAGATGACACACGCAGTTACAGAATAAAAAAGGGGAACCAGTATTGGTTCCCCTTTTTTATTCGTTGCTATTAAAGCTGGGCTATTATTGCAACCTTATCCCAATATCATCACCGTTAAGTGCCGAAACAGTGGCAGCCGTGTCAAGCACCCCATTTGGGCCGGCTGAAATGAGCCAGACAGTTGCAGGAGGATTTGCAACGGAAAGAAAATCTACGGCATTAATCATGTAAGCATTCCCCCATGGATCTGCAGTTACCGTCGGCATGTACGGGCCTTTCCACGTATTAGGCCAGCAACCATTATCATCTGTTGCTAAATAGTTTGAAAAATTATTCACAGACGAATTATCCCAATTCGCAGCCAATGCTGGAACTGCTCCGTTTCCAACAAGCATGGTGACCCCAGGAGAGCAGTTAGCACTTACAGGCCACTGTCCTGTATCCTTCTTCAATACCATTAACGCACTTGATATCGATTTCACATCCGCAGTAGCCCTGGTCTTCTTCGACTCGTCGATCTCCTTGAAAATAATCGGAACCAATATCCCAGCAAGAACAGCAATGATACCCGCAACGACAATCACTTCAATAAGCGTAAAACCTGACTGTTTTTTCAAAATGCTCATCCCAAAAGCCCTCCTTAAATTATAGGTATTTATTTAGGTATTTATTTCTTAATTATCAATTGATTACATAACTACAATACTCATATCGGCTTATATACAATTACAATATACATGAAATTTTAGTCCGATGCAATCTTTTATTGATCCAGGCACGGATAAAGGCAAGCTTCCCATCGGGGCCAGTACATAAAAAGGTGTCTTGGATGACGCATTACTACTGGAAAGCCAGGAGGTACTCCGTTGTATTACACATGAAGACACTGAAAGCCAGGACGAAGATGAGAACGAGACTGACCTTTGCCTTCCAGCTCAATCCCGTGACCTTTTTGACGATTAGTTTACCCATGACCTCATCTTAGCTCTCTCATCCATTCTGCAGACTTCTTGTTCCAACATCCGCCCCATAGAATGATTGTGGGAACTGGAATGTATTTATTTACATAACTATCACCTAATTATTATTATTTTCTAGCGCGTTATAAGTATTTACATACTAAATTCAACAGCAACTAACATGCCTATCTTTTTAGGAACATATGGGGCAAAATATGCCACAAGAACTTCTCATTTATAAACTTAACATGATATCAGTTGATGAAAAATGCTCTGGGTGCGCTATATAACGCATCAATAGAATGATTCGGTTGTGCGGTCTTGCGAGTTTTGAAACCACATTGAAGACACTATCTGAATACCATGCTGTACTGCCACCATATGCCCAGTCCGAAGACGGCAAAAAGGAAGACATGCTTGATGATCAGCAATTTCCTCCGGCGCTTCTCGGCATCTTCGCCATAGACATTATCAACATAGGTAAATGTTCTGCCTGCTCCGGTGGCAAAGACAGTCACCACACAGGCAATGCCGGTCCAGAAAAGCTCTTTTTTCAGTCCGAGGATAATTGCTCCGACCTCCGGGGGATAGGCCTGCCTGCTGAGCCAATAGATGCCGAGGACCGTAGCAGCATAGCAGCCGGCTGCAAAGTCATGCACAAAACCGATAAAGATGGTGAAGGCTTTATTCATATTTCTGTTAACCAGGGAGTCACTTCCCCTTCGCCTTCTTACCCTTCTTTTCCTTCTTCTGAACCTGTTTTTCGGACTTAAGGCCGGCGGGGTGGTCCGCGAGTTTCTGCTTCTTTGCCTCTTTTTCAAACCACTCCATAGGCCGGTCGGTCTGGTCCTTGAACGCGCCCAGGGAGTCGTCCCGCAGTTTTGCCGCCTCTTCATCGGCCTGCGCCACCAGGATCTCATCGACAACCTGCGGACAGGAGGCAACCGATCCCGGTCTGGCCTCGATCTCCTCACGCACGCTCGGCGCGATCTTCGGGTCCTTGGCCATCTGCATCTTCAGCTCGATCGAGAAGTTAACATATCTTTCGAGCATGCGGAAGATCGCCGAATCCCCCATCGCACTGCCGGCCTTCTCGTCAGGCAGGGGAGAGACCTTGCCGTTTTCGAT
Source organism: Nitrospirota bacterium (assembly GCA_004321925.1). GTDB lineage: Bacteria > Nitrospirota > Thermodesulfovibrionia > Thermodesulfovibrionales > UBA6898 > PALSA-1316. The sequence goes on from SCQH01000094.1 coordinate 7,250, forward strand.
CTTGGCACGGCCGACCATCTCACAGCCGGTCCCTCCGTCAGTGGTATACCCGAGGTTATCGGTGATCACTGCAAGGACCGTAGGTATATTGGCCAGGTCCCAGTGAGCAAGGAGGCCGACCTCTCCGTCCGGCAGGGGTTTGAGATCGTCGATGCTCATCGCCAGCACCCGTGACCACGGCGGCACCGGTCTCGTGCGCGTGCGCTTTGGCAGACCCTTCACATGCCTGCGGAGGGCATCATCGAAGAGGTTCGTGGCTGTCTCGGCCTCGCCGAGTACATTGACGCAGTGGGTCTCTGGCACGCCGAGCACCTCCCGCACCATCGCATAATAGTCGTCGCGGCCAAAGACCCCGAAGCGATTGCGGTATCCTCCGCCGTCACAGATGCGGCTCCCGGGAGGCAGGCAGAACTTGATCTTCTTTCTCTTACAGGACTGGAAAAAGTAAATATATGCCGAGGTCGCACCGATCAGGGCCACCGGCACGCCGCTCGCTTCAGCCTCGCGCAGGGCCTTCAGGAGCGCATTAATATGGATGCCGGACTTGCCGAGCAGGAACTGGCTGTCGGGTGTGCCGAAGGCCAGGCGCGTCTGGTCCATGCCGATGGCCATGCCCATCGAGGGGGCGAGTTCGGGACTCGGGGCAAGGATAAGGATCCGGCAGCGTTTACCGGCCTCGAAGTCCGGGAAGAGGTACGACCCGGTCATCATCCTGTTTGCGGCAAAGACCAATTTCTTGCCGTCCTCGTCGCGGAAGATCCGCCCCCGCTGGGTCAGGCTGGTGGTCCCGCCGGTAAGGCAGGCCATCACCGATTTTTCAAGCGGAAAGGAGGCAACTAGGTGGGTCTTGAAGACGTCGTTATAGACCATCGGTATGTCCTGCCAGCGGCCGATGTCCCCGGGTCTCACCTTCTTCACCTCACAGAACTCGTGGAAGATGGGATTGACCTGGTAGTGAAGGGCAAACATCCTGAGGCAGTAGTCATTGAAGTCGGGGATATCAGAATCCACACCGGCCTCAATGAACTTCAGAACATCAGCGGTAAGACGGTGGCGCTCGGCTTCAGCCTCTGTAGCGCTCATCAGGCCTGAGGGTAGCTTCGACATAGGGAACGACCTCCTCGAAAAATTACTTTCTTACTATAGTATTGTATCCTAATGATGGGCTAGCAGGAAATGTGCCTGCTACCGCAAAACCTCAGCTCCGACAAAGCCTCTTTCAAATCAACAGGTTGTCTCACAACTACTCAATGAGGTCAAGTTCCGGAACCCTCACAATGCGTAAATAAAGGGCAGCACTGCCTAAATTCAGGGCAGTAAGCACTGCCTTTTCTCAGCCACCACGCTTTTCTCAACCTTCCATTTTTCGTATGCGATCTTCATACCATGCCGGACCGGGATTTGGGACATAAGAGAGAGGATGTGGGCATGGGGGAAGCCATGCAAAGGAACATTCTTCATATGCTTCAACACCCTCCAGAGACTGAGCAGTTCGAGCGAGGTCCCGAAGAAAAGCTCTTCGCGCATTTCAGGCGTCATGGCTGGGTCCGGATGCTCGAAAAGCGCATAGGCCCCGTTATAGTATTCCCAGCCCAGCTCCTTATAAAGATACGGCTCATACTGCTCGCGGAGCTTTGTGCCGGGATAGGGCACCACCAGGGAAGGATGCATACTGACCCCCAGCCGGTCCGCGATCTCTATGGACCGCTTAAAGTCGTCCAGTGAATCCTTCCTCGACCCGAGCATATAGAACAAAGATACATCAATGCCATGGTCCCTGAGCGTGCGCAGCGCTGCCTCGCGGTCCACACCGATCTTGCCGTCAGCAGCATATTCCTTCAGACCTTCGTCGGATATGGCATCCCAACCGACCCAGAGGGAGAGCATGCCGCTCTCGCGGGCCGCATTCAGCATGCGCGACCCCTCTTTTGAGAGGACAGGGCCGAGGCTGCCGAAGCCCATCCAGCGTTTGCCGGACCCCTTAAGCGCCGTAAACAGATCAATGGCACGCTGCGCCTTGCCGGTCCACCAGATATTCTCGTCGCCGTTTATATACATCTTTTCGGGGATGGCTGCCACGTCGCGCACAACATGATCGATCGGACGGAAACGGATCTTAGCGCCATAGAACGGCTTTACCGAACAGAAGGTGCAGTTATAGGGACAGCCGCGGGAGGTATTGACGATACGGAACTGATGTTTGCGCCTGCCCTGCAGGAGGCCGTAAAGAGGGGTAGGAAGATCATCGAGGGCGATCTGCTCCCCTCGGTAGAACGGTTTCATCTGCCCGTTTCGAAAATCGCGCAGCACCTCGGGCCAGACCGATTCCGCCTCGCCGATCACGACCGCATCCCCATGGGACTTTGCCTCCTCAGGCATGGCAGAGGCATGCATGTTGCCAAAGACGACCGTGATACCCCGCGCCCTCAGTTTGGCAGCAATTTTATATCCGCCTACGGCTGTAGGAGTCAGGATGCTAATGGCCGCAAGGTCGCACTCCACCCTCTCAACTGCCTCTGGGTCAGCGCTGGCGCTGATCAGTTCGATCTCGATGGAGGGGTCAGCACGGCGGGTAAGCGCAGCAAGATACTCAAGGCTCGGCGGGGCCACAGGCGTCCAGCCAAAAGGCAGGGGAGGAAAGATAATGCAGAGTTTCATAAATAGCTATCAGCCATCAGCAATTAGCTCTCAGTTCACTTCCAACGGCCAACAGAATTAAGCTATCAGCGATCAGCATTTAAGCACACGGCAAAATAAGTTCAACTTCATACTGTATGATATCAAAAGAGTAAGCAATTAGCCATCAGCTCACTTCCGACGACCATCAGAATTAGAGGAGCACTCAGCGTTCAGCCCTTAATTATTGTATAAATGTCGACAACATCTTTTTTACTTCAACAATCATTTCAATGAGGCGGTCATGATCAGCAGGGTTCAGCAAACCAATTCTTTAACTGTTAGCTGATTGCTGACAGCTGATTGCTATTTTTTCAATGTTCTATCCTGAAGCCGGAATGGAACGTTTCCATTGAAAAGGGAACACCCCAATAACTGACGATCATGACCACAAGAGCGATCAGGGCATACCAGGCGAGCTTCCTGCCGCGCCAGCCAAAGGTTATCCGCAGATGCAGATAAATCCCGTATATAAGCCAGGATATCAGGGACCAGACCTCAACGGGGTCCCAGTTCCAGTAATTGCCCTTGACCGTATTCGACCAGTAGGCGCCGGATATGATCATGAGCCCATACATGATGAACCCTCCGGCAACGAACCGGTAACTGAGGTTATCAATGGACTGGGGCTCAGGCAGTTTTTCGTATATCCCGCCGGAGTTCTCTTCTTTAAGCAGGTACATTAACCCAAGGCCTGCGGCTGTCAGGACCGAACCGAACCCTGCTGTCGCGCCAATGATATGGACCCAGAGCCACCAACTCTGAAGCGCCGGCGCAAGCTGGGTAGCTACGTCCTTCATGAGCGTTCCGGCCCACCCCAGGAGAACAAAGACAACCGGCATGATCAGCACACCCAGAGGCCGAACCTTGTTCACCGTAAACTGAAAGACCAGGAAGATGAGGACGGCAATAAAGGTGCCGAAGGTGATCGACTCGGAGATGGTGATAAACGGCTCAATCCCCCCCGTCATCCAGCGCTGGGCTATAGCAAGGACATGGGGGACAAATCCGGCAAGGGCACTGAACAGGCCGACAGTAAAGAGCTTCTCATACCGTGCAATGAGCCCGAAGATATAACTGAAGGTGCTCACCCCATACAGGGCCACCGCAGCCCAAAAGAAGATGTATTCTGTTTTCATTTCGTCACCTCAGAGAAATAACTTTCTGTAATGGTTTATTTAACCACAAGTAGGCGCGATAAGACAATTACAGCCTCTCTTTGCTGACAGCTGTTGGCGATTCCCCAGTTTAAGCCTCTTGCTGACCGTTACTCGCCTTGCCTTCAACTTTTTTGCTGATTACTGATTGCGGATAGCTCCTTCTCAATGTTCTATCCGAAACCCGCTATGAAATGTCTCAACGCTAAAAGGAATACCCCAATAACTGACGATCATGACCATGAGGGCGATCAGGGCATACCAGGCGAGCTTCCTGCCGCGCCAGCCGAAGGTTATCCGCAGATGCAGATAAATCCCGTATATAAGCCAGGATATCAGCGACCAGACCTCGACCGGGTCCCAGTTCCAGTAACTCCCTTTCACCGTATTGGACCAGAAGGCACCGGACACAATCATCAGCCCATACATTATAAAACCACTGGCAACATACCGGTAACCCAGAATATCGAGATCCTGAAGAGCGGGCAATTTCTCATATATGGCGCCGGAAAAGTTTGCTTTGAGGAGGTAGACCAATCCGACCGCTGCCGCCATCAGGGCTGAACCAAATCCCATAGATGCGCCGGTAATATGAATCCATAGCCACCAGCTTTGAAGCGCAGGAGCAAGGGTTGACGCTATGTCCTTCATAAGAGTTCCTGCCCAGCCCAGGAGGGTAAAGACAACCGGCATGACCAGCACTCCCAAAGGCCGAACCTGTTTTGCAGAGAAATGGAAGATCAGGAAGATAAGAACAGCCATTAATGTACCCAGGGTGATCGACTCGGAGATCGAAATAAAAGGCGATATGCCTGTCTCGGCCCAGCGAATACCTATGGTAATGGCATGCAGGATAAACCCGGCAAGGGCGCTATAAAGTCCGGCAAGAAAGAGCTTCTCCTTCTTTGCAATTAGACCATAGATGTAACTGAACGTGCTTATGCCGTACAGTGCTACAGTAGACCAAAAACAGAGAATATCAGCCTTCATTTGGTCACCTCAGGTTAATAGCTTTATGTAACATTTTATTTAACCACAAGTAAGTACTTTAAGACAATTGCAGTCTTTAATGAACGCCTTATTGTTTCCTTACTGCCAGATGGTTTCAGGAGCTATGTCAACAGCAAGCAAGATGGATTCGCTTAAAAAGTGGTATAATTTTAGATTAAGAAGTGAATGTGTTGTATCACGAACTCAAAAGCACTTCACGAGATTTTACGGGTAGTATCTATTGAAAATATCACTCATAAACGCACAAATCTGCGAGGCAAACAACCTGGTGCCACCGCTTGGTATCCTGGCAGTCGGATCCGTTCTTGAAAAAAGTGGCTTCGTAGTTCAACTGATAGACGAGGATATTTTTCTTAACGATATTAAGCCGCGGGTTCTTGAGTTCAATCCCGATATTGTCGGCGTCAGTTTCCTCACTCCTGCTTATACCCGGGCCAGGACGATCGTCAGTACTCTGAAACCCCTGCTGCCCTCTGCCACATTCTGCGCTGGCGGATTTCATGCGTCAATATTTCCCGAGCAGGTGGCAAAAGAGTTATCGCTTGATTTCTGCGTGATCGGAGAAGGCGAATCCACCATGCTGGATATATGCCAGCGACTCTCGACCAAAGAGGATATCTCCGGGGTGCCTGGCATATGTTTCATCGGAAAGGACGGCGTGTCTGTTGTCAGTCCTCCCCGGGATCTGATTGATGATCTTGATACACTACCCTTGCCGGCAACGCATCTCATTGATTATGAGAGATACCTGCGCCCTCCGGGACTTTTCAGGGGTATGGCCATGGATCGTATTGCTGCCATTGCCACATCAAGAGGCTGCCCGTTCCATTGCGCCTATTGCGGCGGCAGAAAGCTGTACCAGGGACGCGTCCGTTTTCGTTCCGTCCCGTCGATACGGAAGGAGTTGGAATACCTCATTGACACCCATCGCATTCGTGGCATATGGATCATTGACGAATCTTTCACCCTTGACAGGGAGCGTGCACGGAAGATTGCAGACCTGATCGCAGAATATGGTCTTGCATGGGGAGTACAGACGAGGGTTGACCTGCTGGACGAATCAACAGTCAGGCACTTTAAGAAGCGCGGATGCATGGAGATAAATTTCGGAGTCGAAAGCGGGGTGGACAGGATTTTGGGCATTCTGAAGAAAGGAACAACAAGGCAGACAGCCTCGTTGGCCTTCGGATGGTGCAGGGACGCCGGAGTGAGAACCACCGCCAATTTCATGATCGGAACACCAACAGAAACAGAGGCTGAGGTCAATGAAACCTTCGAATTCTCAAAACAATTGAACGCCTCGTATACAATATTCCATATCACCACACCGCTCCCGGGAACCGAACTGTATGAGCATGCCCTGGCAACCGGCCTCCTGAAGAAACAGCCCGAATTCGACGAATCCTGGGTGCACAGGGGCTCTAAAGGACCACTCATGGCAACGGAAATCCCGCCGGAAAAACTCATGAAGATCCGGGCGAGTTTCCAGAACTATTATTTCATGCGGAATTACTTCCACTGGCGGAATATCCGTTATGGCATGTACATTCTGTGCAAGCTTTTGCGGTCACCGGCAGTCCTGAAACAGTCCTTTCAGGCATACTGGCAGCATGGCCGGCTCGACAGTTTGATTGAGACGATCGTTGCGCTGGTAAACAAGGCAGATAGGTAGGGCCTGCATGAACTGGAAGCTTGTCCGAATCATTGACTCGATTATAGGAATCCCCCTTATCCGTCTGATTTCGCTGTTCTTGTCTTTCAGGAACAGGCGATCCGGGCAGTCCGCCACTATTCCACCGAAGAAGATCCTCCTTGTTAAATTCTGGGGCATCGGCAATATCTTTATGCTGCTGCCCTCGATCCAAGCCCTGCGCAACACTTTCCCCGAAGCCACAATCGACTTCCTCACGTTGGAAAACAACCGCGAAGCCCTGAACATGCTCGGCGTGGTTGACCGCATCACCGCCATAGACACCGGCAGCATATTCAGATTCCTTTTAACCTGGCAGGCAGCAGCCGGCACGCTTGCAGCTGAGCGGTATGATCTGGCCATCGACTTCGAGCAATTTGCCAGGTTTGCCGCATTGGTCACGTTTCATTCCGGTGCGTCCCGGACGATCGGCTTTTCAACGAGCGGACAGCACCGACATCACCTCTTTTCAGACCCCGTACCTTACGACGACACGGTCCATATAACCCGCACATTTTATTCGCTCACGGAACAAGCGGGTGTTCAGAAACCGTTCACTCCCTTTAGCTCATTATCCGCATTTGAATTCCTCAATACAAAAGGCCGCTGCGTTCTGGATAGCCATGGCATTCCCTCATCCTCACCTCTGATGATACTGCATATCGGTACAAGCAGGAACTTCCGTGAACGGCGCTGGCCGCCACAGCGTTATGCCGAGCTTGCCGAACTGCTCGCAGAACGCCATGGTTTCCGGATTATTCTGACCGGCCTTCCTGAGGAAGCCCATCTCACTCGCAAAACCCGGCAGTGCATGAAATCAGCAGGGATGGTCCACGACCTTGGCGGCCGCCTCACCTTCGCCGACTACTTTGCGCTGATTGCACTTGCTGACATAGTCATCTCAGCCGACACCTCTGCCATTCATATGGCCTCGGCAGTCAACACACCCGTTATCGGACTGTATGGCCCCAACACTCCCCGCCTGTATGGCCCATGGGGAGAAAATGGCCTGTCGCTCTATGCCGGTTTCAGTTGCAGCCCCTGCATCACGAATTACAATGCCAAGGACAACATCTGCCGCCACCCTGACGGCCGCGGTGCATGCATGCAGGCACTATCTGTTGAAATGGTTTTCAATACGATCGAAGAACACTATCTGCTTCCCAATGCGCCATGGTTGCTTAATAAACTGAAAGGTTCAGCACAATGCGCATGATGCCCCTGGTCAAGCTTACCAGCCGCATTATGCAGAGCAACCTGCAAGAACTCTCCCTCCCCTACCGCCTGACATACGCTGTAACCAGCCGCTGTCAGGCCCGCTGCTCCATGTGCAATATCTGGCGCAAACCGCATGGCAACGAACTTTCCCCGGCGGAAATAGATACTCTCTTCGGCAGGGCAGATCGGTTCTCCTGGATCAATCTGACCGGCGGTGAACTGTTCCAGCGCAGGGATATCAACGACATATTTCTTATCATCATCAGGCGCAGTCGGAATCTGCACCTGCTTAATTTTCCGACAAACGGCTTTCAGACCAAAGAGATCGTAACTGCCGTCGATACTATCCTGGAGCAGACAGATCTGCCGCGCCTGATCGTTTCGGTCAGTATGGACGGACCACCTGAGGTGCATGACGGCATCAGAGGGATTCCGGGTTGCTGGGATCACGCTGTTCAAACCTTCAGACAATTAAAGGACCGGAGCTCCGGCCGATTTTCTGTCTATTTCGGCCATACCATGCAATCGGCAAATGTCGGCAAATTCAATGCAACCCTCGACGCTTGCCGCAAGAGCCTTGCAACCATAACCGTCGACGACTTTCACATTAACCTGGCGCATTCCTCGACCCATTATTACAACAATGAGGATACCGGCGCCCTTCCAGACCCGGAGCTCGCCGTGGCAGAGATCGGACGAATCAGGAAACTTCAGTCGCCTAAACTCTTCGACCCGGTGGCATTCATCGAACAACGCTACCAGCGCCATATCAGAGACTATCTTTCAAGCGGCAGGGGCCCTTTTGTCTGTCAGGCAGCTGGAGCATCATGCTTCATCGATCCGACCGGCACCGTGTACCCCTGCTCGGTTTTCAATTCACCGCTCGGCGCACTGCGTGATTTCGATATGGACTTTCAGCGTCTCTGGCATTCAGCCACCCGCACAGATACCAGAGAACTGATCAGGAACAGTCAATGCCCCGGATGTTGGACACCGTGTGAAGCGTACCAGACCCTGCTCGCAAACCTGATAAAGGGGAAGCATAAATGATATTCGTACATACGATTCTTTCAACTCGACAAGTAATAATACTAATTTGACCTATCACATTAAATTAGTATTGACAACAAAGAAAACCTTATATATCATAGCGTTATGTACATACAGCGTATACTAGAAAAACTTCTTCCAGGCATACTTGCCACCTTTCCGTGCCTGGCAGTTACCGGTCCGCGACAATCTGGAAAATCAACCCTGCTTCGCCATGCCTTGCCAGAATATCGGTACGTAACGCTGGATGATCCGGCTGTATTGCAACAGGCAACCTCTGATCCTGTCTTCTTTCTTGATTCACAAGGGGAACGCTGCATAATAGATGAGATCCAGCTGGCTCCCGGCATTCTCTCCTATGTCAAGATGCGGGTTGATGCAGACCGCAGCCGTAACGGACGCTTCGTTTTCACCGGTTCACAGCAGTTCGGCATGATCCGCAATCTGGGTGATTCTTTGGCCGGTCGTATTGCCCTGCTTGATATGCTTCCCTTTGCCGCTGGAGAGCTGCAGCAGGCAACTGACGTAGCAGGGGGATTGGAGCTTTTTATCACATCCTGCCTGACAGGCACGTATCCCCAGCTTGCCATAACAGCGGAAATTGACCGAAGGCTCTGGTATTCATCCTACATTCAAACCTATCTGGAACGGGATATCCGTTCACTGTATGATATCGGCAGTCTTCGGGAGTTCCATCGATTCATGCAGTTGCTGGCAATACGCTGCAGTCAGACCCTCAATATGAGCAAATTTGCAACAGATGTCGGAGTGAGCGTTACAACAATTAAACGTTGGCTTTCGGTGCTGGAAGCTGGACGTATTATCTTTGTCCTGCCCCCCTATTTCAACAACAGGGGAAAACGAGTTACTAAAATGCCTAAAATATACTTCCTTGACACCGGGCTTGCGTGCCACCTTGCCGGAGTGCGAGATCGGGAGCAACTGACAGAAGGCCCAATGGCAGGGGCTTTATTTGAAAACTACTGTTTACAGGAAACGATAAAGTGCTTTTCCAACCATGGCGAACAGCCGCGCATATCCTATCTGCGAACTAATAATGGGCTGGAAGTTGATCTGATCATAGAATGGCAAAACATGAAAGAACTGCCTGTAGAGATAAAGTTAAGCAGAACACCAACAGCAAACATGGCATCCGGGCTTACACGCTACGCCTCATTATTCGCAAAATCCTCACAGGAAGATGGATTGCTGCTTTGTCTGGCAGACGGAGAACGCCAAATTTGCCGTGGCGTTAAAGCAATAGGGGTAGAAGAGTATCTGCGCATGATTCAAAAGCGGCTAAATCTTATGGATGCGAAAACAGACTCATGATCCGGAAAGTATACACCGACATGATACAACGCAAACTGGGTCAGGAAGGGCCTTCCTGGCTCTTCAAGCGTGTCCGCCAATACCTGCTCCTGCAGCTCTCGGAAAAGCTCCATCGTCCCCTCTGCGGCCCTGCCCTCGGGACCCTGATGGTCACCTACCGCTGCAATTTTCATTGCGCGATGTGCGATATGCCGCTCAAAGCAGCCAACCACATCAGAGACAACGAAAAAGAGTTCGACACCAACAGGTTTATCAATATTATCAGAGAGTTCGCGCGGCTGGGCGTTCCGGGGATCGGCTTTACCGGGGGAGAACCTCTGCTGCGGCAGGACATCTTCGAACTGATGGCGGAAACCAGACGGCTCGGCATGATTGCCCATCTGAACAGCAACGGCTGGCTGTTGGGAGATGAGCAGGCAGAGCGGATCATAGATATCGGTGTTGATTCAGTCAATATCTCACTCGACGGCGCCACGGCCAAAACCCATGACCGAATCAGGCAGACAACAGGCGCATTCGACCGGGCGGTAGAAGCTGTTGAACGGCTTGTCAGCCTCAAGAAGAAACATAACAGTCATGTCAGGATCAAAACCGTGGCGGTCATCGATGAAACCAATATTGATGAAGTGCCGCAGATGCTGACTTTGGGCCGCACCCTCGGCATTGACTATATGGAACTGATCCCCCGCCAGCCTTTTACCTCAGCAAAACAGTGCACTGCCGAAGCAGCCCTGCTGGCAAAAGCAGACCGGCTCGTCAAGTCCCTGTTGAACGCGGAATATCAGGGGGTGCCGCTGGAAAACTCGCCAGCTCATCTGAGGCTGTTTCACAACTCCTTTGCCGGCCTCCCCTCTCCGATTCGGTGCAGCGCCGGCTATAATTCTCTTGCGGTCGACTGCTATGGATATGTTTTTCCCTGTGTGCCGTGGATAAACTGGGGTAAGACAACGGGAAGCATCAGGCAGACTACCCTAGCCGATTTATGGAACTCACCTGACTACCAACGGCATCGGGAAAAAACAGGCAGGTGCCGTGATTGCTATCTCAACTGCCAGACTGAATTAAACTTGCTGTTTGACCTTCGAGGTCATTTGATGCAAAAATTTATTAACTAGAAAACGACTCACATCACTAATATGGAGAAACGCTGCAGCATGAATGAAATTCCCGCAAAGGATTCAATATTTATAAACAGCTGGAAACTCACCCTCCTGGTCCTGATCCTTGCTGCTGTTGTTAGATTGTGGGGCGTTTTTGAACTGAATGAAAAACTTGATGATGAGGTAATCCTCGTACCAGATGCCATAAGAATAGGCACCTATGGAACAACTGAAAACTGGGGGAATCATCCACAGTTGAGCGGTCTGATCATGTATGGCACTATTCGTCTTTTCGGTGACAATCCCGTTGGTTGGCGCAGCAGCCATATATTTTTGGGAACAGCATCTGTTGCCTTGATCTTTCTGATCGGCAGGTTGCTCTACCCCGGCAGCGCTGTGCCGCTTATCTCCGCGTCACTTCTGGCGCTTGATCCACACCACATCTATCTTTCCCGCACTACGTTCATGGAAATACCGGTCACTTTTTTCTTTCTGCTCTATCTGTATCTGCTGCTTGAATATACTGAAAATAAACGAACAACATTACCGCTTGCAGGTATTGCGATGGGTTTGACAATGGGAACAAAGGCCTATTTTGTTTTTGCGATCCCGCTGGTGGTAATATACGCATTGCATAGGGTTCGTCAGCGTGGAGAGTTGACCCGAGCGGTAGTGATGGACTTTGTGTTTGCGTTGATGATGCTGCCCTTTGCTGTCTATCTCCTGTCTTATATCCAGCTCTTCAGTCGGGGTTTTACCTTTCCTGACTTTGTTCAGCTAAAAATGAATTGGATCTGGGCGCAGACAAACCTTAGCATGGATGATTTCATAAACAGGGATTTTCTTAAGGCTGGAGGGACCCCGGCGGAATGGTTCGTAATACCGCGATTCTGGGGAGAACAGCGGCTGCTTAATAATGCGGAGGGTATGTTTATTCTTCAATGCAATAACCCCCCCTTTCGCCTGCTCGTTCTCCCCTCTATATTAGCCGCATTGGGTTACGCCTGGAAAAGCCGTTCAGCACGCGAACTGCTGGTGCCATTGCTGTTTGCCAGCTGCTATTTACTGATCCTGCTGGTGCAACGCCCCATCCTCAGTTATTCGTCGATAGTCTTGGTCCCTTTTGCCTACCTTGCTCTCGCCAGGGCAGTAACCTTAACTGCCATGAGGACTGACAGAGAATATATGGTGTATGGATGGTTCCTCTTTGCAACCTTTATCTGGGGCGCCTATATGTTCCCCCTTGTTTCTGCGCGGCTCGTCCCCCTATCACTCTTTCGTCCCATACTTTCCCAGGTTAGATATATGGTTAACATCTGATGCCCTTTCGAAGCGTGAGCATACCAGCAATCATTCTGTTTTGTTGCAGCACACTTATATGGACTTTTACCTACGGGCCTGCCAAAAGGACCTTTGCCATGCCGGCTAAAACAGTTACGCTTCATTCAGCTCAAGAGGTTAACGATCTTTGGCATTCATCCGGCGTGCACGGTAGAAGAGCGGTTATATTTACACGCCATTTGAATAAGATATTTTCGCCGGTTTTAATTAATGCTTTCCCGGAAATAAATTATCTTGAAACCGCTATGCGTCATGGCATTGTGAGAACCGCACATTATATCGTACCGGACAGAATATGGCTTGAGGTCTATGAAGAAATTCTAGCGAATACGGTACTGGTTATTCCCCCAAAAAAAACTGCTGTCGGTTTTCTTTTATTGCATGAACGTGGCGACATCCATGTGGTGCCTTTTTCGGAGTATATTCCAGATCATGAAAGAGAGAAGGCGCTGGTGGTTATTGAGCCTGCGGCCTGGACCCCGCAGGAGCAGTCCAGAATAAACGGCTTTATCAGATCGGGACAACTAACTTCGGACCTAACTGTTATTATCGGTGATGTTACATCGACTGTTAAACAGCCTTGAACATGCGTTTGACATATCTGGTCATCAAGTGCAAAAATTGTACCATAAGAACTTTGTTCAGCATTACAATGGCTATAAAGCAATTGCATGAATGAAACTCACTCAATAGATTCGATATTCATAAGCAGCTGGAAACTTATGGTAATGGTCCTGATTCTGGCTGCTGTTTTCAGATTGTGGGGAACCTTTGACCTGAATGAATATATCGAAGATGAGACACTTCATGTAGCCTATGCCAAGAGCCTCGGCACCTATGGGACAACCGAAAACTGGGGCTGGCACCATCCACAGTTGAGCGGCCTGATCGTCTATGGCACTATACGCCTTTTCGGTGACAATCCCGTCGGTTGGCGCAGCAGCAATATCTTTTTCGGGACTGCGACTGTTGCCTTGATCTTTCTGATCGGCAGACTGCTCTATCCTGCCAGCGCTGTCCCTCTTCTTGCTGCGACCCTTCTGGCGTTTGATCCGCATAACATCTATATTTCCCGCACGACATTCGTTGAAATACCGGTCACCTTTTTCTTTCTGCTCTATCTCTATCTGCTGTTTGAATATACCGAAAATAAGCGGGCGACATTACCCCTGGCAGGCCTTGCCATGGGCCTGACCATGGGGACAAAGGCCTATTTTGTCTTTGCTATCCCGCTGGCAGTTCTGTATGCAGTATACAGAATGCGCCAACGTGGTGAACTGACCAGCCAGGTGATAGTTGATTTTGTTGTTACACTGCTGATGTTGCCTATTGCTGTCTATCTTCTGTCCTGGGTCCAGTGGTTCGGCCGGGGATACACACTCCTCGAATTCGTTCAGATGAAGATGGATTCGGTCTGGGCGCTGCAAGAACTCAATATGGACAATTTTCCGAACAGGGACTATCTTGGGGCCGGGGGTAAGCCGTGGGAATGGTTTATAAAGCCGCTGTTTTGGGGGCACCAGAGACTGCTAAGCAATGAGGAAGGGCTCTTTCTGATCCAGTCCAATAATCCTTTTTTTCGCTTGCTCGTCCTGCCGTCATTATTCGCCACTGTCGTCTATGCGTGGAAAAAACATTCTGCGCGCGAACTGCTGCCGCCATTTCTATTTGTCAGTTGCTATCTGCTGATCCTACTGGCAAGGCGTCCTATCTTCAGTTATTCCGTAACAGTATTGCTGCCCTTTGCCTATCTTGCACTGGCCAGGGCAGTAACCCTGTCTGCCGCGTGGATAAACAGGGAGAAACAGGTTTACGCGTGCTTTCTCGCAGCCACCTTCATCTGGTGCCTCTATATGTTTCCGATTGTTTCGGCACGTCCTGTTCCTCTCGCACCCTTTCAGCCCATATTCTCAGTGCTCAGATTTATGGGTAACTTCTGATGCCTTATCGAAACGTAAGTATAACGGCAATTAGTCTCATTTTTGTCTGCGTGATTGTGTGGACTTTTGTCTATGGACCTGCAAAAAGAACTTTTGTCTCTCCCGACAAAATAGAAACGGTCAAATCAGCAGAGGAACTTGACAAACTGTGGCACTCGGCCGGTGTCCATGGCAGAGTAGCAGTGATCTTTACCCGTTATCTGAACAAACAATTTGCAGGTGCTTCTTTCCCGGAAATGGACTACATTGATAATGCCATGCGTCATGGCATCATAAGGACAGTCTATTATATCGTTCCCGATAGATTCGGGGCTGAGATTGTCTCGGATTACTACCTGAAGTGGGATTCAACGTTTATTGTACCGCCTAAGCTTACCGATACAGGGTTAATTATACTACATGACGGAGGGCGCATATATGTCATGCCGCTCTCGAAATACATTCCGGATCAGGAGCAGGAAAAAGCGTTGGTGGTTATTGAAGATGCGGTATGGACACCACAGGAACGTGACAGAATCAACGGGTTCACCAGGTCCGGCCAACTCGCTTCAGACCTGACAGCAATTGTCAGCGAGTCTAAATAGCCCCACCGGCCGCAGGCATCTAATTCCGCCTTCGTGCCATCCGGCCGACAAAGGTAATGATCATCCCGGCCAGGCCGATCCAGAGGCTGGCCAGCACAATCGGCTGGCCAGGTTCATAGGTCACCCTCATCCCGACCCAGTAACGCACCTCTTTGACGGTCAGGATATACTCTCCTGCAGTAAATGCTTCGCCGATAGCGGCTTTCCCTTCTGCTAAGGGCCTATCACGCTTGGGAAGCCCGGCTTCATCAAGCGGATACAGAAGGAACTTTACATCCCCGCCGCGTTCTTTCAGTTTCGATGGAATATATTCAGTTTGCAGGGCAAAAAGCGTCTTTTCCGGTGGGGCAGGAAATTGGATAACATCCTTCCTGATCTCTTTTTCAGTTCTGTAGCCGGTAGAATACTGAAAACTGTCTTTCTTTACCCGTATGCTCTGCAAGGGGATATGGGCTCCGTAAAGTTCGTGTCCTTTTTTATCAGAGAGCATTATCAGCAAGGAATATCCTTCTTTTTCATTGAAATAGTCCACCCCGCGATGAGTCAATTTTTGTGTAATGTATATAATACCCCTCGTCCGGTTGTTCGCCTCTCCAACCGACACCTCATACGCGGCACGTTTATCTCTGCCCGATACTTTATAACCGGTGTGCATCTTGATCAGAGCTGTTTCGCCCTTTAAGCCCGAAAAACTGAAAAAACGACCCTTTTCGATAACATCATAACTTTGCCGGTCCCCGCTCGGGATAGATTCACCTTCAGTTAACCTGATGACACCGCGAAAAAAGAAGAGGCTGTTCAATGCAATAGCCAGCAGTATCACGACAAAACTGAGATGAAAAAGTATCATCCCGAAAGAAACCACCGTCACCCGCCGTCCCCACATCCTCGGAAAAAAGCAGCAGCCAACATTGACGACCAGCAGGACCAGAAGACCATTAAACCAAAGCGTCCCAAAGATCATCCGTCCTGCCTCAACCCCGCGCCAGACCGTAACCCCTACAACGCAGCAGACAAGAATAATGACCAGCAGCGCCATGGCCAGCTTGTAAGAAGAGAGGAATCTGTATATCTTCCTCCAGATCGCGGCAGGCATTTCAGGCTTTTGTATGCCTGTCATTTCCGCTTGTCCGGCATCGCTATTATCAGCATCCTGATTATTGTTCAGTTCAGGCATAATATTCCTTCAAAACCTTTCAATAAATAAAGTTGCCTCTCACCAGGGGTTCGCTTATCAGCCAGTTTGTCAGCTTGATCGCTTATTAGCTGCCTGCCTCTTGTCTGTTGCTTTAACTGATGGCTGACAGCTAACAGCTATTTCTCGAGCTTCTCCACCTTCCACCAGAATTCATTGCCATCGAGGACACCATAGGCTACCGATTTTCCATCAGAAGTGAAACTCGGCTGAAAGACCATGGCGTAATCCTTATGCCGGCTGACAATCTTCTCCTTCGTATCAGATACAACCAGAAAGCGCTTGCCAGCCTGCCTCGCCCGATAGACCAGATAGCGGCCGTCAGGGCTGAAGACCGGCGAAACTATTTTGTCAAACTTTGGACCTTCCCTGCCATCAATCACAATCTGCATCTGATGCTCCTCTGCTTTTGTGGCCACATACGCGTTATGGCGACCATCCCTGCTCGCAATGAGATCAGATATATAGCCATAGCCTTTTCCAATTTTGTTCTGCCTCTGGAACGCACGATAGAGGTAAGCCTTATACACAGTCCCGATGATCACTCCGACGCCGTTCGGACTCGAGAGCACTACCGGGGGAAGAAAAAACTCATCTCCATCCGGAGTTTTTTCTTCCCGGTTATTATACACAACATATCTGTCATGCTTCCGCAGAAGCGTGTACAGGAGTGACCGGTTGTCTGGCGCGACTCTCAGGTGCTTAAGGGCCCCGTCGATTTTCCGCTCTGAAATGACTGACCTGGTTTTAAAATCAATGAGCTTTACGCTCTGATTCGCGTCATCCTTCCAGCAGCCTGCAGCGAGCACTGAACTATCATCGCTTGGCACAAAAAACTCGCCACAGTCATCAACTACTGCAGTTTTCTGCCCTTTCATGTCAGTAACAATTATCTGTTTATTATTGCCATCAGGAGACTTAACAGAAAAAGCAATCGCTCGGGAGTCGGAACTTACCACCGGTCCTCGTTCAATTCGGTAATTACGGATGATCTTATTATCGATCACAATATATCTGTCATCGCCTTCAGTAACCGTTGCTATATGATGTTTGCCATCAGGGGTAAACCTATGACTGTCACTTGCTCCATAAACAGCGCCCTCCTTACCATCCACAACTATCTTGTTGAGCTTATCACTCGCGATTGCGACATATGCAAACCGTTTTCCGTCACTGCTGATAAGCAGCTCAGTAATTTGAACATACGGTTTGCCAGCCTGGCCGTTATGAATTACACGCAATTGACCGTTAAAAGGTTCTATATAGGCAATTCCGACCCCGTCTTTTGCAAATTCCACCGTTGACTCATGAGTACTCAGGCGCATCTGCTCCGCCTCGGGCGCAAGAAATGCCTTTGATACGACGGTCAATTTCTTAGATTCAGCTTTGTAAGCCGATTTCAGCAAATTTATATCCTCATCGCCCGATTTGGTCAAATCTACAGCTTTATCGGCAGTTTTCTTGGATTTTTCTTTAGATGTCGTCTTAGTCTTACAGCCCGAAACAGGAATGACGGCAACTGCAAGAATACATAATAATATCAGCCTGATAATAACCATGCGATAACCTCTCATTATTTCATTTTTGAACATACACCCAGTTACATTACTATCCTGCTTACTATTCAGAAAAAAAGGCCCCACCATTGCCACGGCGGGGCCTTTACATCCTAAGCTTCTAAACAATCACAATCAGTATGAACCACCCGGATTATAGGTAGTATGATTATCATTACAGCCAAAGATAGTGCCAATATCAAATGCTGCTCCTCCGGAATCACCACAGTTTGCCTGACCAGCAGTAATGCCAGGAGCTGCATATGGTCGAGGCGAATTTGCAGTCCATGATACTGTATTACGTATGAACGCAACCGGTCGCATACCGTTTGCATTACCATATGTCCAGCCTGCAGACGTGTTATATATTTCGTTAAATCCATGAACATCCTGTGCATTTCTCGGGCGCCCACCACCACCCGCCACATTGGTGCTGAAATGGCAGTTGTGGCAATAATTCATAGCCTGTGCTGCACGGGTCACAGCAGCAGCAAAGGCAGATCCGCTTCCATGCGTTCCGCCAGGAGTAGCTGTAGACGTATTGTTATACGGCCCGTTGCCTGTTCCCTGAATATGGCATGTCAGGCACAATGTAGGTGCTGAGACAAAATAGGTACCACGCAAGCTCGAACTCCACCCGTGCGCTGTGATCGTACGCGTCGTTGGTAAGGCGGCAGTTGTATGGCAGTCATCGCAGACCATCACAACGCTGTTTGACTTAGTCCGCGGCGTAGCAGCTGAAGTCATGATATTAGAATTTCTCGAAGACCAGGTACCGTTATACGGCGCCAGGAGTCTGCCTGAATACGGATATGCGCGGAAGTTCGGCGCACCGACAGGATGCCGTGAAGAGTTGCTCGGCCAGAACTGCTTAGCTACGTTTATGAGGCCACCGTTCGCAGCAGCCCCGTTGATCGTCGTATAGCTCGCGCCCAAATTCACCCCACCAAATGGCATAAACGCGTTTCTGGTACCGCCGGTCGATGACCATGCGGTTGTGTTCGTTGCACCATTGGCGTCATGACAAGCCATGCAGAACTTTATAGTTACGATATTAGACGTAATGTTCGCTGTGTGCATGGTAGTCCATCGTGAGCCGGCAGCATATGAAACAGAGTATTTAACAAACCGGTAATCTGCGCCGGACATATCCTTGATCGGAACCTGACCAGCACCGTCAGGGTCGCGCAAGTCTATGTAACCGTCTCCGTGCAGCGTCAGCCACCTGCCGCCGGTCGCCTGACTACCCTCAAGATGACAGACAATACAGTCGCCGGGCCCCACCGCGCCCCGAGTCGACTTTTTATGGCCCCACGTCAGACCGAACTCAGCGACGGCATCATCACGTGTTGTAACAGTGCCGCCGGAGGCTAAAGAGGCGTTAGGGGCTGAAATTGAGTTGCTGTGACAGCCGACACAATCAAAGGTCGTTGAACCAGAACTTCCCCAAACCGCATTGCTTCCGCCATGGCAGGAGATATTTGAACAGGTACCGCCTCTGACGTTATAGGCGTACGTAAAGGATGCTGAACCCCAGGGTGCAACATCGTAAAGCCTGTTGGCATGGTTGCTGAATGAGGTTATGCTGTTGCCTGTCGTCGTTGTGGCAAAATGACAGACATTGCAGGTTTGAGCGTTATGGGTGGCTGAAACCAAATGGCTGTTCGCCTTTGTTGTCCAGTTGGTATAGCTCGGTGCGCCGTCAGCCTGACCTACGCCGTGGCATGTATTACAGCCGCTCATGACACTGCTCCACACCGGAGACGTGTTCGGAGCTACCGTTCTCGTATCGCCCGCATTAGCAGTGCCGCCTGTTCCGCCGCTGTGGCAGTAGACGTTGCTGCAGGTGCCCGGAGCAAAAGAAGTGTTTGTCTGTGAAAACCAGGCTGAAGCATTGGCCCGCGAATAGGTACCACCGGTTGCGCCACCGAAGTTGGTGGTAAACTCGATCTTGGCGTTCCTGTGGCGGGTTACTGTATTATTCACATGGCAGTCGGTACATACTATATAGCCAATATATGCGGTTCCGCCATGCTGGTTATGCGAACCGGGGAAGCGGCCCGTAGCTGCGTTCCTCACGCCGCCGGGGCTGTCCACCGGGGAGTTCCCGTGGCAGCCATCGCAGGTGGTGATGGTAAATGTCGTACCCGCTATGACAGTCAGAATTGTGCCGCTGTCGGTAATCGTCCCCTGAGAATCCGGAGCGGTAACCGTCAAGCCGGTAACGGTGGCTACGATGGTCTGACTTATGGTTGCTCCGCCGGCAATGTCAACCACAATCAGATAATTGCCAGCCGTGGTAGTAAGGTTTTCGGACAGACCGCTGAAAGTA
Organism: Nitrospirota bacterium; assembly: GCA_004321925.1. Taxonomy (GTDB): domain Bacteria; phylum Nitrospirota; class Thermodesulfovibrionia; order Thermodesulfovibrionales; family UBA6898; genus PALSA-1316. The sequence continues at coordinate 27,432 of SCQH01000094.1, forward strand.
ACGGACGCACCCGGCGTGCCGGTTGACAACAGTGTATCGGTTCCAGCCTCATAGGTCCCTACAACTCCATTGTCTTTATAGAGCCTTATGCCCGAGACGTTGGCTGGGTTTGTAAGACTCGCCGTGACCGCTGTTACTATGGCGGTATTCGCATTAGTCGCCATGGTAAAGCCATCAGCAACATTATTAGTCGAACCCTGTCCAACGTTATAACCAGCTGGATCTGTCCCGTCGGTGACGTTGACTGAATCGCCGGTCGGCGCCGGATTCAATGAAACAGCAGCGCTCGCGCATCGGGCAGCCGTCCAGGTGAAATTACCCGTTTCCGGATTGGCAGAGGGAGCCCTGAACGCCATCTCGGTCCCATAGCCGGTTCCAGCCACGTCGAACGGTTCAGTCCATCCAGCCGGCGGAGTGACCGCATTTGCAGCGTTGTTGGTGGCGTTTCCGACGATAACCATACCGTTCGTTGCTGTGGCAACGCTCAGAGCAAATGTTGTCACCGTGCCGGTGTCGCTCGCCATTGACTGGGTTCCGCCTGCAACTACCGGCGTAGCCTGAAGCACGTCGCTAAAACAGGCTGTGTACACGTCTGACCCTGTCCATGCTGTGCCGGAGGTGTTCGTCACAACGATGCTATTGGTATTGCCGGCAATCTGACTTTCTGTAAAATAGCCGATGTATACTTGGTTGCGGCCGGAAGGGGATCGAATAGCCATTGTATGATTAATCCCGCCCCCCTTGGTGATAGTCATAGTCGGCACATGAGCTGTTCCAGTTTCGGTCTCTACCATGACGACCAAGAGCCGGTTTGTCCCCGCACCGCACTGCATTACGGCATCGGTAATAGTATGTGGGCCCGCGACTCCAGTTGCGTGTGCCCATCCGTTCGTAAAAGGACCGGTGCCGGCTGAAATATTTGTGACTGCGGCCTCTGCGGGCTTCGGCTTATACAGCCCCTGATACATAAACGTGCTGAAGACGAGGGTGAAGATCAGGACGAGGCTGATCTTGGCCGCCCAGTTCATGCCCTTAACCTTTCTCATGATTATCTCTCCCATACTGATCTCACCTCGCTTTTCTTATCATTAATTTTCATATGTCTATTATACATTATCATCATGCCCCCTTAGAACGTGTTCCAGTACGGAGTAATCTTGAAGTGACAATCTATATTCGAGCACGTCTTCGGTGCGACCGATGAGGACGAACCGCTTGCACCACTATAGGTCGGCCAGGAGGCACCGAACGGACGCGCCCTGGTCCCGTCTCCGAAGTTGATCATCCGGCTGCTGTCCTTATGGTTGCCAAGGGTGTTCGTATGGCAGGTACCGCAAACTATCCCCGGAGTACCAGCACCAAAGGTCTGGCCGGAAGGATCGAGAACACCCGTGCTGTACCACTGCTTCAGGTGCTCAATGTGTGCGACATGGGCACCAAAGCCCTCTATTGTCTGCGGGCTCTTACCCCAGGCCGTTCCACCGGAGGTCGTGTCATAGTCATGACAACCGTTACAACCACCCGCGAATGAGCCCGAGCTTCCCCATACGCCGCCCGAACCACCGTGGCAGGAGATCGCTGAGCAACTGCCGCCGGTTGCGTTATACGTATAGGTAAAGGATGCGGAGCCCCAAGGCGATACATCGTATGACTTGTTGAGATGCCTGCTGAACGATGTGATGCTCGTGCCGGTGGCCGTGGTCGTGAAGTGACAGGCCTGGCAGGGCTCAGCTGCATGCGTGCTTGATGCCAAATGGCTGTTAGCCTTCGGCGTTCCGCTGGTGTAGTTCGGACGGCCGTCTGTGGTACCGATACCATGGCAGCCTGCGCAGTTCATCGTCGTGTTCCACATCGCACTGCCGGTCGGCGCTCCGCCGGTTGCCACGGTCGTTCCTGCACTATGGCAGTAGGTTGCCGAACAGTTGCTGTTCTGGCCGGCCACAAAGGTATAGGCGCCGGTCGATACCCACTGGTTGAAGGCTACGTTCATCGTCTTGTTGACATGCTGGGTGAAGTTCGTGATCGTCGGCTTCGTTGTCGAATCCGCTGTCACCGAGACCTCGCCGCTATGGCAGGTCGAGCATGCAAACTTGTAGCCCTGGGCATTGCCCACATGCTGTGTGTGCCTCGTTGAGGCAGGAGGCGTTGTTGCATCTGCCCCATGGCAGTTGCCGCAGTCGCCGGTCGGGATGCTTGTCCAGTTCGGCGTTATAATGCCGGCTGTCCCTGCTCCCGTGCTATGACAGTAGGTCGTGCCGCAGGTCGGGTTCGTCCAGGACGGGGCTGTCCCGTTTAAGGAGACCCAGGCGTTGAAC
>SCQH01000095.1 GCA_004321925.1 Nitrospirota bacterium
CACCTCTTCGGCAGAACCCATCTGGCCGTAATACCGGTTGATGGCATCTATCACTGCACCGGCAGAGGACATGACCGGGGCAGGCATCAGACCGAGGCTCATTGCCAGTTCCCGCAAGGCAAGCAGGCCCTTCTCGTCGGCAACGACGGCCTTAAGGAGGCCGTCCGCCCTGTTGAGCGGCATGATAAGATTGCCCTTTGCAAAACTGAGGGGGACTTCTTTGATGAGGGCGTGCTCTACGAGTTCATCGCTTATGACGTCGATGGTCTCCATAGGTGGTTATTTCATCGTGGTAATATAGTCAGGTTCAGCGGTCTCGACCTCGGGAAGGCCCCTGAATTCAGAGAGCGCCTCTTCGACCGTCTGTTTTTCCTTCAGCCTCACACGGTAGGTAAGAGGTTTGGCAGTCATCTGTATCAGAACTGCACCCTTTGACGCGATAAGAGTCCGCGCTGTTTCATCCGGGGTCCCGGGTCTGAAACCGACGATGAGCTCGCCCTGAACATATTTGTTCTGGGCCACCGCAAACTCTTTCTGCTTGTCGCCCGTTATCCTGTCAAGGACCGCGGCGTCCTTCACGACATGGGGCGTAAGGAAGACCAGGAGGTTCGTCTTTGTCTTGCCGACCTTCTTCTGCTTGAACAGATATCCGAGGACAGGGATGTCCCCGAGCACCGGTATCTTTGTGACATTGACGTCATCCCTCTCCTGCATCAGTCCGCTGATGACGACGGTGTTTTTGTCCTTTACGACGACAGAGGTCTTGGTAGATCGTTTTGTGGTGCTCGGACCGATAGAGGTGAGTATGTTCTCGGAATCCTCCTTCAACGAGGAGATCTCCTGGAAGATGTCGAGCTTGACATAATCGCCTTCCGTGATCTGCGGGGTGATCCTGAGGGTTATCCCGACGTCCTTCCTCTCGATCGAGCTTAAGACAGTGTTTGAGGTCGTGAGGTCCCTCTCCCTTCTCCCTATGAACGGCACGTTCTCTCCGACCACGATCTCGGCCTCTTTATTGTCGGAGGTGAGGATCTGAGGGGTGGAAAGGACATTGATGGAGTCTTTGAACTCGCTCAGGCTGAAAAGGGCGGCGAACCCCGGAACTCTAAGATCTGTACTCTTGACCGCCCCGTCGACGATGGACGAGATCGGGATGGTCATGAAACTTCCCATGCCGCCCATGGTCATGCCGGCAAGGCCCGTGACGATGGAAGTGAGAGCGGCTGAGTCGATCTGGCCAACCCCGCCGATGAGGACCGGGTCGTTGTTATGCTTTGCGATCGCCCTCCATTTTGCGCCGACATCAAGCAGCTTATCGATCGTTGCCTCAACGATCATTGCTTCGACATAGACCTGGCGTCTGCGTTTGTCGAGCTGCTTGAGTATCTGGGAAAGGTTCTGGAAATCCGACGGAGAGGCCACGATCAGCAAAGAGTTCGTCGCCTTGTCAGGGGTTATGGTTATGCCGCCTGCAGACTCAAAAGGCGACCCCTGCGGCTGGACGCCCGGCGCGGCCTGCCTCGGCGCCTGCATGCCCTTTATCATCCCCTCAAGGACCTTCGCCAGGTCCGTCGCATCAGCGTTCTCAAGGAAATATACGTTTATCCTGCCCTGGGCCTCGGGAGAAGGGGTATCGATCAGGCCGATGAGCACCTTCATCGATTCCCTGACCGTCCTGTCCCCAAAGAGGATGACGGCATTGAGCCTCGGGTCGCTTACGGCCAGTGCGCCTTCGATCCCCTGCTGCTGCCCCGGGACCGTGCGCTGTCTGCCCCTGCCGAGCCCGTCGTTCAGTATTTTGGCGACCGCGTCCGAGCTTGAATGCCTCAGCAGGACCACCTCGGGCGTCTCTGTCAGGGAAGGCTTGTCGATCAGGTCTATCAGGGACATGATCTTTTCGATGTTCAGGCCCGAATCAACAACCAGCAGAAGGTTCCCCGGTCCGAAGAGCGAGATATGTCCGTCCTTTGAGACGAGCGGCTGAAGGAACTTCAGGGCCTCGTCCGCTGCTATATGCTTCAGGCTCAGGAGGCGGGCAACGTATCCTTCGTTGGTGAGTTCCCCCTCGGTGGATATCGTGAGCCCGCGCTGTTTTGCCTCGGTCGACGGGATTATCTTATAGGCGTCGACCCCTGAAGGGACGAGCGTAAAGCCCTTGATCTCAAGGACCGAGGTGAAGAGATTAAAGGCATCGTCTGCCGAGAGCTTCGTCGGTGCGATGATCGTTATCTTGCCCTTGATCCGGTCGTCGAAGATGAAGTTCTTCCCGGTTATCTCGCTGATGAACTTGGCGACGGCAGGGAGCTCGACGTCGACAAAATTAAACGCAACATTATTCGTCTTCTTTGCCTCTGCGGCTGCCCCTGCGGCAGGAAAAAAGAGCGTCAGATCGAAGAGGAACAGGGACAGGGCAAGGAGCGAAAATAACGGACGGGCATATCTCGGATATCGACGGGCTGGTGTTTTCATAGTGATAGTATATTATTAAAAATAGAGGTTAACGTCAATATAAATAAAGAAAAATCATCGAAAAGCTATCTGATCTGGTAGGTCATCGTCATCTTCGATCCGTTCCTGATGATGTCGAGCTGGGCCCTGTCGATCCCCCGGAGGGCCGTGAAGGCCTGCAGCGCAGTCTCAGGATTGGAGATCGTAAATTCGTTGATCCGCAGCAGCACGTCCCCGTTCTGCAGGCCGAGGCTGCTGTAGATACCGGCAGGCTTCACCTCCCGCAGCACAAAACCCTGCTGCTTCCCCTCGATGATGTTCGGGACAAAGCGGGCATCGGTCATGATCTGATCAGGCTTTTCGATGGCCTGCTGGACCCTCTGCTGATCGACCTGGTAAGTTCCCTCCCCGACCCTCCTGCCGAAGGATGCTGACGAAGGGGCGACCGGCGGTTTGATCTCGCGTATATCTGCAATGTCCTTCAGGCTGATCTCTGTCTCCCTGCCGTTTTCCCGGATAAAGACTCTCATGGTCTCGATCTTCGAAAGCTTTCCGAGCCCGAAGACCTGCTGGCCGATCTTGAATACTTCCTGTTTGCCTGTCTTGTCGGCAAAGACCGCATAACTGAGGTCCCTTCTGCCGGAGACCGTACCGGTCAGTATGATGTCGGACTGGGCGACAGACGGGCCTGAGCCGGCTGTCAGGGGCTTCAGTTCGCCTGCCGGGAAACCAAAGGGATTTTTGGTGAGGATCGCGGCGTAACTCTGAAGGTCCCGGCGGGGGGCATCTTTCGGCCTGCTCAGAGGGGCGCTGCTTTTTTCCTTAAGCGGGACAGCTATCGATATGATATCCCTTACGAGAAAAAGAATGGCACAGAGCAGAAGGACAGCCAGCAGCAGATTGACCGCGGTCATTGTCTTTGGCTGTCTGAAAAAAGCTGCTATGCCGGCGATTCTCATCTTACGTGAACTTACCAGAGATCGGCCGTATTGTCAACATGCAGGCCATGTCCTAGCGGGTACCGATCGCCTTTTCGATGCGTGCGCGTGAGACCTTGTAATCATAGAGCGCCTGTATATGAGAGGCCCGTGCATTGGCCAGGGAGACCTCTGCATCCGTCACCTCGATCGGATTGCCGACGCCGGCCGCATATCTGCCGGTGGCGATATCAAGGTTCTCCGTTGCCTGCCTGACCGTCAGCTCCGTGTTGGCTATCAGTTCCTCAGCCTCGTTGAGGGCCAGGTAATCCTGCTGGATCTCAAGCAGGATGCTCTGCCTCAGGGTCTCTTCGTTTGCCCGGATAACAGCGAGATTTGCCTTTGCCTCTTCAACCTGGCCCTTGGTCAGGAAGCCGCTGAATATCGGGAAGGAGAGGGTTGCCCCGACGTTCCAGCCTTCGCCAAGCGGAAAACTTTCTCCGGCGCGGTTATAGGCGGCATTGCCGCTGATGAAAGGATAATACCCCTTCTGTGCCAGCGCAACGGCTTTTTCTGCGGCAGCCCTCTTGGCGACGAGCGCCAGGAGATCAGGCCGGTTCTTATACGCCTTTTCAAGGGCCTCGTCAAAGGTGATCAGATATTTCTGAAAGGATAAATTATCTTCGAGAAGATAGTCGGGTGCCTCAGGGACCCCGAGGGTATTGTTCAGCGAGACGACCGCAACCTTCAGCGCGTTTTCGGCCTTGATGAGGCCGAGCCGCGCATTGCTGAGGTCCACCTCAGCCTTTGTCACATCGAACTTCGGCTTTGTGCCGACCTCGAAAAATCCTTTCGCCTGGTCCAGATGCTTCATGAACTGCTTAACGGTATCATCGGCCACATCCCGGTTCTTTCTGCCCCTGAGCACGCCGAAATAGGCTTGTTTTACGTTGAAAACGACAAGGTCCGTTGCGCCGCTCAGGTCGTTCTTTGAGGCCTCCAGGTTAAGCCCCTCTATATCGACCTGTGTCCGGGTCTTGCCGAAGTCAAAGAGGGTCTGCCTCAGGCTGATGCTCCCGGAGTACTGGTCAAAGGACCCGCGGTCGGAGAGAGGCACTACGGTCCCGGTCTCCGCGCTGAGCACTCCGGAAGATGAGCTGGTCGATTTTATCCTGCTGTATCCGGCAGAGAGGTCGATCTGGGGATAGAGACCGGATTCGGCCTGGCGCACCCTGCTTTGGGACGCTTCAACACTGCCGAGGGCCGCACTGATATTAGGATGCTTTTTTATTGCAATTTCGATAGCGCGGTCGAGGGTGACCAGTTCCCCCTTTTTGATGATCTCCTGCGCCCCGGCAGTGAGGGGCAGCATGACCGCCAGAATACTCAGCATGATGAGAACCTTTTTCATATAGGGACCTCCTTGGTCTTTTTTGTATTATTACCGATATTGAACCTCTTTACGACCCATCCCTGCATCAGGTCCATATAATAATAGACGACGGGGGTGATGTAAAGGGTCAGCAGCTGGGATACCAGAAGCCCGCCGACGACCGCGAGGCCGAGGGAACGGCGTGACTCGGCACCGGCCCCGAACCCGATGGCGATCGGGAGCGTGCCCATCAGGGCCGCCATGCTGGTCATCATGATAGGCCTGAAACGGACGATGGCGCCCTCGTAGATCGCCTCTATCGGCGCTTTGCCTTCCTTGCGCTGAGCCTCAAGGGCAAAGTCGATCATCATGATGGCATTCTTCTTGACGATCCCGACCAGCATGATGATGCCGACGAAGGCATAGAGGTTCAGGTCCTTGCCAAAGAGCATCAGGGTGATCAGGGCACCGAAGCCGGCCGAGGGGAGCCCGGAGAGTATCGTCAGCGGATGGATATAACTTTCATAGAGGATGCCCAGCACGATATAGATCACCACGATGGCGAGGATAAGGAGCAGGAGCAGCCCTTTTGTGGAGGCCTGGTAGACCTGTGCCGTGCCCTGGAAGCCGGTCGTAATGGAGGCAGGGAGGTTCTTCGCCAGTTTTTCGATGGCGGTTACCGCGTCACCCAGGGGCGCGCCGGCCTTAAGGTTAAAGGAGACGGTGACCGCGGTGATCTGGCCGAGGTGATTCACTGACAGGGGACCGAGGCCTTTTTCAAGCTTCGCAAGCGAAGCAAGCGGCACCTGCTGGCCTGTGGCTGAACGCACATACAGCAGCCCGAGGGAGGACGGGTCCATCTGGTACTGAGGTTGCAGCTCCATAATGACCTTATACTGGTTCGTCGGTGAATAGATGGTAGAGACCTGCCGTGCGCCATAGGCAGAGTAAAGCGTGTCCTCGATCTGCTGGGCGGTGATCCCCAAAGAGGCTGCGCGGTCACGGTCGATCTCAAGGTTGATCTGGGGGTTCTTTATCTGCAGGTCGCTTGTCACATCCTGCAGCATCGGCAGCCCCCGCAGCTTCCCCTCGAAGTCAGCCGCGTGCGTATAGAGTTCCTCGGTGTCCGGGCTCTGAAGGACGAACTGGTACTGGGCCTTCGAAAGGGTGGTCTCAAGGCGTATGGGCGGCGGGTTCTGCATGAACATGATAACGCCCGGAATTCCCATGACCTTTGGCCTGAGCCTCTGGATGATCTGGTCTGCATTGAGTTTGCGCTCATGACGCGGTTTGAGCTGCATGAACATGAAACCGCTGTTCGAGCCGACCCGTGTCCCGGATGCGCCGACCGACGACATGAAGGCGGCAACATCAGGGTCCTGGAGCACGATCTCTGCCAGCTTCTGCTGGTGCCTCTTCATATCCTCGAAGGAGACCCCCTGCGCCCCTTCCGTGATCGCAAATATCGCCCCGATGTCGTCCGACGGCAGAAGCCCTGTCGGTATCTTCGTAAAGAGCCAGCCGGTCAGCAGGGTGGTGATCACGGTGATGACCATGGTGGCCATACGGAATCGGAGCACTACTTTAAGGGTCCCTTCATAAAGGTTCCGCATCCCCTCGAAGAACCTCTCCAGGGCATTATAGAAGGCCCCGTGGCGCGTTTCGGCCGGCGGCCTCAGGAAGCGGCTGCAGAGCATCGGGGTCAGGGTCAGGGACACGCCTCCCGAGATGAGGATGGCGACGGTTATCGTTACGGCGAACTCATGGAGCATCCTGCCGAGCATGCCTGCCATGAACAGGACCGGTATGAAGACGGCCACCAGGGAGAGGGTCATAGAGAGGATCGTAAAGCCGATCTCGCGTGAGCCCCGCAAGGCAGCCTCCATCGGTCCTTCGCCATGCTCCATATGGCGGACGATATTTTCGAGCATGACGATAGCATCGTCGACGACGAAGCCGACAGAGAGGGTCAGGGCCATGAGCGTGATATTATTGATCGAAAATCCAAGCCCGTACATGGCCGCAAAGGTCCCGATGATCGAAAGCGGCAGGGCCAGGCTCGGGATGACCGTGGCCGACAGATTGCGCAGGAAAAGGAATATGACGAGGATGACGAGGCCGATGGTCAGCACGAGGGTGAACTTGACGTCCTCGACCGAATCGCGGATCGATATTGTCCGGTCAAAAAGGACATTCATCTCGATCGCGGCCGGCAGCTGCTGGCGGAAGCCCGGGATCTGTTTCTTGATGCTGTCGACCACCTCTATGGTATTCGTCCCGGGCTGGCGCTGGATCGCCAGGACGATAGCCCTGCGTGAGGTCCCGGCCGTGTTATACCAGGCGGCGATCTTGTCATTCTCCACACTGTCGGTCACCGTGGCAATATCCATGAGCCGCACCGGGGAGTTGCCGCGGTAGACCACGATCATCGGCTTGTAGGCCTCTGCATTATAGAGCTGGCCGGTTGCCTGCAGGGTGAAGGCCTGCTGCTGCCCCTGGAGGCTTCCGGTTGGAAGGTTCACGTTCCAGCGGGCGAGGGCTGCAGACACCTCATCAAGCCCGATCTTTCTGCTGGCGAGGGCTTGGGGGTCGAGCCGGACCCGCACCGCGTATTTCTGCGACCCGAAGACCTGGACCTGGGCGACCCCGGAGATCATGGAGATGCGCGGGGCAATGATCGTGTCCGCAAATTCGTTGATGTCCGAGAGCGGCACTGTCGGTGAATTGAGGGCAAGGTAAAGGACCGGCTGGTCGGCCGGGTTCACCTTCTGGTACGAAGGCGGACTGGGCAGTTCCTGCGGAAGCTGCCGGGCGGCCTTTGAGATTGCTGCCTGGACATCCTGGGCAGCGGCATCGATATCGCGCTCGAGCGCAAACCTGAGCGTGATGATCGTGATCCCCTGCCCGTTGGTCGAGTTCATGGAGTCGAGGCCCGCTATGGTCGAGAACTGGCGCTCAAGCGGCGTTGCCACGGCGCTTGCCATGGTCTCAGGACTTGCCCCCGGGAGGTTCGCCGTCACCTGGATGGAGGGGAAGTCGATGTTCGGGAGGTCGTTCACCGGAAGGATCTTGTAAGCAAATATACCGAATATCATGACCGCCAGCATGACCAGGCTGGTCATGACCGGCCGTTTTATGAAGAGTTCGGGGATGTTCACGGTTTTATCTTCTCTTTGGCGGCAGGTGCGGGTTCCGCTGTCTTTGCAGCCGGTCCCGGTGCTGCTGCTTCCGGTCTGGCCGGCTTCCTGATCTCGATCTTTGCGCCGGGGGCAATGCGCATCTGCCCGTCAGTGACCACCTGCTCGCCGTCCGCAACCCCCTTTTCGATCAGGGTAAACCCTTCATAGGTGACCCCGGCGCTGACCTGCCGCAGTTCGGCTGTGTCTTCCTTTATGACAAAGAGATACTGGCCCTGCTGGCCGGTCTGGACTGCCGCGGAAGGGACGACAACGGCCCGGGGGATCTCGGCAAGGGTGAGGGTCGTGTTCACGAACTGGCCCGGCCATAGCTTTTTGTCGCGGTTTTCGAAGGTCCCTTTTAATTTTATGGAGCCGGTCGTCAGGTCAACGGTGTTCTCGATAAAGGTGAGCAGGCCCTTTTCCTGATACTGCCCTTGTGAGGGGAGGGCGACCGTGACGCCGAGCCCTCCTGACTGCATGCGTTTGCGGATATCAGAGAGGTTCTTCTCCGGCACTGAAAAGGTGACGTAGACCGGCTGGATCTGATGTATGACCACCATTGACGTGTCAGCATTTGCCTTGATGAGGTTCCCTTCGTTTGCAAGCAGGCTGCCGGTCCTTCCGGAGACCGGGGCAGTGATAAAGCAGTAAGCGAGCTGCAGCCGGGCATTTTCAAGGAGTTCCCTGTCAGCGCTGACCGTGGCCTCGAGGGCGAGGGCGTTCGTCCTGAACTGTTCGTACTGGTCCCGTGCAACATACCCTTTCTTCACGAGTTCCTCATAACGGCGGGCCTCCTCCCGGGCATGCTCCATCTGGGCCCTGTCCCTGGCAAGGACCGCCTCATACTGACGGATCTGGGTCTCGTAAGGCCGCGGGTCGATCGTAAAGAGGAGGTCTCCCTTTTTCACATCCTGGCCTTCGCGGAAATGGACCTTTGAAAGCTGGCCGCCGACCTGGGCCTTTATCGCAACCGTGCTGTATGCCTCGACATTCCCTATGCTCCTGATCTGCACCGGGATCGTCATGAGCGTGGCGCTGCCGGCGGTCACCGGCACCGGCGTTTTTTTCATCTGCTGGTCCGCTTTGTTCTTCGAGCAGGCAGGCGCGGAAAGTACGGCAATGAACAGCAGGAACAGGGCTTCTGAAAGCCGGGCTGTTTTAGGCATTTATTTCTCCTTGACCCTCAGGATCAATTATAGGACCCTGAGAAATTATTTGTTATCTGTCGAGTGACGGTCCCGGCCGGCCGGCCCCTGTAATGTTAGCGATCACTTACATCTAAATGTAAGGCAATCCGCCGGCATTTGTCAATGGAGCCGGCGGTTGGGTCAGCGGCCGGACCGCCTCCGGCTGAGGCGGTTTGAGGGCGCTGAACCCGGGATGCTTCAGTGTATAATAGGAGGCAGGACCGCGGCGGCCATGGACATGCCGTCAGCAACAGAAAAGGAGTCATTATGGCAAAGGTTTATTTTGCATCAGCCCGTGCACGGAAGTGGAGATATGAGGACAGTATGCCGGCGAAGCTCGAGAGGCTCCTCAAGGAAGCGGGCCTTATGAACTATTTCAGCCCTGATGAATGGGTCGCCGTAAAGACCCATTTCGGTTCCGAGGGCGCGCACCGGGTCGTGCGGCCGCTGTTCCTGAGGAAGGTGGCTGACGCCCTGAAGCGCATAGGCGCAAAGCCGTTCGTCACCGACACGGTCAGGATCAAGGGGCTCGATTACCTGGAGGTCGCCAACCAAAACGGTATAAACCATCTTTCGGTCGGGGTGCCGGTCCTGCTTGCAGACGGGCTTTACGGCAAGGACAGCATTATGGTGACGGCCGGGGAGATACTCGGCAAGATCGCGGTCGCCTCGGTGATACATGATGTGCCTGCCATGGTCGTCTGTTCCCATGTCAAGGGCCATATCAACGCCGGTTATGCAGGGGCCATCAAGAACCTGGCCATGGGCGGGGTGAGTTCCTCGCACCGCACCTGCGGATGGAAGTGCGGCAGGGGGGCCATGCATACCATTGGCGAGGGTGAACTGGTCTGGGACCCCAAGAAATGCGAGCTCTGTTACCAGTGCAAGGACATCTGCCCGCTTGACGCCATAACGTTCAAGGAGGACGAGCTGACCTGGGACGGCAATATCTGCTGGCGCTGCGGCAGGTGCGAGCGCGTCTGCCAGAGCGAGTCACTCAAACTGCCGGGGGACGACGAGAGGTTCATGCGGTCCCTGGCCGAGGCTGCCAAGGCCGTGATCAGCACCTTTGAGCCGGACAAGATACTCTATATCAACTTTCTGACCGAGATACAGCCTGAATGCGACTGCATGCCGATGGCGGATGTGCCGGTCATCCAGGACCTCGGGATACTCGTCTCAACGGACCCGGTCGCCATTGAGCAGGCAAGCATAGACCTGATGCTCCAGTCGCCCCCGCTTCCCGGCTCCATGGCCACTGATAAGAAAATAGCCGCCGGGGACGATATCTTTAAGAAGCTCCATAACAAGCCGTATATGATACAGGTGCAGGAGGCAGAGAGGCTCGGGCTCGGCAAGTCAGCCTATGAGTTGGTAGAAATATAAGGCAGCATAGAGCAAAGAAAGTTCTTAGTTTTCAGTTCTTAATTTTTAGTTATGGAGAACAACGTTCCATTTCCATAACTTAAAACTCAAAAATCAAAACTGGAAACTATTTCCCGCTTTATACGCTATGCTCTATGCGCTTAGCTCTATGCTTATTTTGTCGGAATATCGGCAAAAGAACCCGCTCGAACACTCCACCCCGCCTTCTTCCCCTTACTGCACGTAGCTATCCCCAATGTGTCATCCCCGCTTGTCGGGGATCCTTCTTTGTTTTCGGAGGGATTCCGGGCAAGCCAACAGTAGGCTGGCTGGAGCCGCCGGAATGACGGGAAGTAGGACATTTCTTTTGCATCTTTAAATTAATGTTAACCAACTTGTCAGCTTATTTATTCTTTTTGAAAAAAAAGTGCTGCAGTCCTTTCGGACTGCAGCTTAGGGGAGGTAACGAGGCGCTTAACAACTATATAAAACCAAAAAACAGACAGCTTGTCAAGTGAAATAATAAATAATGTGATAATTTTAATTTTAGGGAAAGTGACGGCATTGTAATTCAACCCGGTTTTTATTATGCTACTCCTATGTTTGATATCAGACAGGTGACCATATTCAATATCCTGACCCCCGCCGACGCAAAAGAGGTCCAGCCGTATCTCCATACCGAAAAATTCAAGAAAAAAGAGACCATCTTTGCCGAGGGTGACCCGTCCGAGTGGTTCTATGTAGTCAAAAAAGGCAAGGTCAAGATCACGAAACTGTCTCAGGAGGGCAAGGAGATCATCCTTGAGATAGTCCAGGACCTGGACTTCTTCGGCGGCATTGCCGTGGTGAGGGGCTTTCCGTATCCTGCCAATGCCGTTGCCATGGAGGATACCGAGGTGCTCAAGCTCTCACGGAAAAATATACTCTCCATCCTGGACAGGTTCCCGAACCTTATGTTCTGCATGGCGCAGAACATCGGCGACAGGATAAAGGGCTCCCATGATACCCTTAAGAGCATAGCCCTTGAGAAGGTCGAATCCAGGATCGCCTCCCTCCTCGTCAAGCTCTCTGACAAATCAGGAGAGAAGACCGCCGACGGGATCATGATAACGATGAAACTGACCAAGCAGGACATCGCAGAGATGGTCGGCACCACGGTCGAGACGTCTATCAGGACCATGAGCAAACTGACCAAGGCAGGGCTCATTAATGTCAAGGGCGGGAAGATCGTCATCAGGGACCTCAATAAGCTGAAGTCCCTGACCTAGAGCGCTTGTTTTTTTAGACGGTCGCCGGTTTCGGCAGCAGCGTTGCCAGCATGTTATAGAAGAACAGGATGATCGAAAAGACCTCCATGCCTCCGAACAGCACCGTGGCATTCACATTCATCTGGCTCGGATTATAAACGTTCATCGTGTAGAACAGGAGCATGCCGATAAGCCCGATATTGGCGACCCAGAACTGCAGTTCCCCTATCTTTGGGTACTTCAGCGGTTTTCCGGCAAACTTCGGCAGTATGTGATACCCGACTCCGTAGATCATCATAGAGACCCACCCAAGCATGTTAAGATGCGAATGCACAAACTTTAACGACATGAGCGACTGGTCCCAGAGCATCGCAACCCCCACAAATGCCGATATACCCAGATATACGATGCTGACGATAATAAAGTTCTTTACAAATCTGTCCATTGATTCCTCCTGTTAAATAGTATCTATACCTGAAGTATATCCCGAATGTCCCGCCGCCGCTATGATAAAGGTCATAAGCCCTGAGTAAATATTTCCCTTTACACAACCCCGCCGAATCATTAAACTTATTCAGGGAATCACAGCATACTCAAATCATGGGATCGTCTCTAATATAATGAGAGGCATAAAATGAGTACAGAAAAAGACTACATCGATATCTTGTCGGCAATGCTCACGCCCACGATAGCAATTCTCGGAATCTATATTGCCTATCAGCAGTGGCGAACAAACAAGAAAAGATTGCAGCTCGACTTATTTGAGAAGCGGTATGCAATATTTATCAATATCAAGAAATTCATTGCCAATATCCTCACCTCTGGAATAGTAGAACAAGGGGCCGAAATTCAGTTTTTGAGGGACACCAAATCGGTTCTTTTTTTGTTTGATGAAAATATCGCAAATTTAACGAGCGAAATGTACCAAAAGGCAAACAAACTGAATGCATTAGAAAAAACTGAAAAATCTCACGTCGGAGATAAACTAGAGAAACACTTTGATAAGCAAGAAGAAATAAAGGAGTGGTTTGAACAACAACTTAATAATATTGACACTATTTTCATGAAGTTTTTAAAAATCGACAAGTGAATAATAAAGCTAGCTTAACAGTTAGCCCACAATAAATAGAGACATGAAGACAAGAACATTAATGGACGACAGGATACTAACAATTACAAACAGAATCAAAAAGGCTTATTTTGTATTCATTTGTATCGGATCGTTGGATATAATTTACTATTTATCGGGCATTTCGGAAAACCCGCCGCGGGGGGAATATCTGCAAGGAATCATAACCCTCGTTCTATATCTACTAATTTATAGTGGATTAACGTTCAAGAAAACATGGCTCATTCCCCTAGTCCTAATTACTTCAGCCTGGATACTGATTAGCACTTTTCTGGCTACATTGCAGCCGGCTGTCAATCTGCCCGATCTTTTAGCAAAAGTCGTCGGTATTATACTTGTCATGTTTTGCGCATATCAGATGCATTTTTTTTCAAGGCGAGAAGTTAAGGCCTATTTTGGAACGAAAGAAACAATTGTTTTCTGACAAATAAAGAATGAAGAACAGGGCTAACACTTATAAGGCCCCCGACTGTCAAGAGAAAAAACGATCCTAATCAGAAATAGGAAGAATAAGATTCCATTTCCTTATTTTCGTAAGACTGCCAGTCAGCTCCGACTTGGTTTCAAAAACGGCGTTCCCGAAAGCCTTCGGGACACCAAACACTTATCGAGGTTCACTAGCCAGGCGGAACGGGAAATATATCGGTCCCGTGCAGCTGGCGACAGTGGAGAGAGCAATCGCCCTTATTCTCCACGACCTAGAAACAATTTTGTACCCTTATACCGTCCTATTCAAAGGTCTGGTTCACGTCGAAGCGTCGTCCAGTTATTATCAGG
>SCQH01000096.1 GCA_004321925.1 Nitrospirota bacterium
CCTGCGTCTGAACCTGCCGCGCGATTTCCTTTTGGCCTGGCCCGTCTCGGGCTGTTTCTGCTCCTGACCTTCTGCTGCCTCGGCATTCTGCTCCGGGACCGTGGTCTCATCAGACATCGCCTCTGCCAGCGTCTCATCCTGGGTCGTGGTCTCAACAGCATCGGGAGATTTCACGGCCTCCCGGGGCTTCTGCTTATGCCTCTGGTCAGTCTGCTGCCGCGGCTTCTGCTGCTGGTGAGGCGTCCTGGCATGCGGTTTATGATCGCCTGCGGCCTCCGTCTTATGATGGTCCTTTGCCTCTGCCTCTTTATCGGTATCGACCTTGAACTGGCCGGCGAGGTCCCGGTCGGCCAGGATGGTGACCTTGATCGCATAGTCCTTCTCTATGTCCCAGATCTCCGCATGCTTGCTGTTCAGGAGGTAATTCAGGCTTTCGACGGGCATGCGGCAGGTTATCGACTTGATCCCGCCCTTGGCTGCCAGGGCATGGATGTTCCTGAAGGCGGAGATGGCGATCATCTCGCTGGATTTGACGATGCCGGTGCCGTCGCAGGCTTCGCATTTCCTGTTGGTGGCCTCAAGGTAGGCAGGCCGCAGCCTCTCGCGCGTCATCTCGACCATGCCGAACTTGGATATGCCGCTTATCTCGGTATGGGCCTTGTCGGTCGAGAGGACGTCACGCAATTTCCGTTCGACCTCCCGCCTGTTCTTCGAAGACTCCATGTCGATGAAATCGATGACGATCAGTCCCCCGATGTCCCGGATGCGGAGCTGCCGCGCTGCCTCATTGGCCGCCTCCATATTCGTCTTGAAGGCGGTCGCCTCGACATTCTCCTCTTTCCTGCTCCTGCCGGAATTGACGTCGATGGCAGTGAGGGCCTCGGTCTTGTCGATGACCAGGTATCCGCGCGACGGCAGGTAGACATGCCGTTCATGGATCTTCGAGATCTGCTCCTCAATGTTATGATTCGAGAAGATCGGTTTTTTGTCCTTATAGTCCTTGATATTGATCTTGTGCCAGGGCATGGTCTTCTTCAGGAAGTCCTTGGTGATCTTAAAGGCGGTCGGGTCGTCGATAAGGACCTCGGCGACATCCGAGGTCAGGTAATCCCTGACCGTCCTGACCGCAATGTCCTGCTCCTTGTATATCAGGGCCGGCGCCTTGGCCTTTTTCGATTCTGTCTTGATCTTGCTCCAGAGCTTGGTCAGATACTGCAGGTCATGCTCGAGGTCCTCGGCGGTCTTGTCCCCTCCTGCGGTCCGCAGGATGAAGCCCATGTTCTTGGGCAGCTTCAGGGCGTTGAAGATCTCCTTGATCCTCTCGCGGTCCTCCCTGCCTTCGATCTTGCGGGAGACCCCTACCTTGTCCTGCCCCGGCATCATGACGATGTATCTCCCGGGCAGGGAGATGAAGGTCGTCAGGCTTGCGCCTTTCGTGTCACGCTCATCCTTTTCGACCTGGACGATAAGTTCCTGCCCCTTCGTAATGACGTCCTGTATCCGCCCCCGCCTGCCCTCCTCAGGGTCCTTCTGGAAATTCTCCTTCATGATCTCCTTGAACTGCAGGAAACCGTGCTTTTTCGGTCCGAAGTCGACAAAGGCCGCCTGGAGGCCGGGCTCGACCCGTGCGACCACCCCTTTGTAGATATTGCCCTTCAGATGCTCCTTGCCCGAGGACTCAACATAAAAATCCACCAGGGTGTCGCCTTCCACAATGGCAACCCTCTTTTCCTCGGCATGGAGTGCGTTGATCAGTATTTTTTTCTTCATCGATCCGTTCCCTCTTTCTCTTCCCCAAAAATTCTTGTTATCTCGGCGTCCATCTCCTGGTGCAGGAGCTTGAGCGACTCACTCAACAAGAGCGAGGGGTATTTTATAATCGCCTCGATCACCTCTTCTATCGGGTAATCGGCGTAATGACCATCCGGATATGCTATCCGTATGAATTTTCTCTTCAGTAAAAAACAGCGTGCGGGTTTACCGTCTTTTCCCCTGAACGGTATTATTATATGCTCAAGGTCTTCATCAAGTCCATACCGCTGTATCAGTTCATGCAGCTCGTGCATCGGATCTATACGTTAAATCTGAAATTGATTATGTCCCCGTCCCTGACCTCATAGGTCTTGCCCTCAAGCCTCAGGAGCCCCTTGTCGCGCGCAGCGGACATGCTGCCGCCGTGCCCGATAAAGTCGTCATAGGAGACGACCTCGGCCCGGATAAAGCCGCGCTCGATATCGGAATGTATCCTGCCGGCGGCCTTCTGGGCGTTCATGCCCTTTCGGATGGTCCAGGCCCTCACCTCATCTTCTCCCGACGTGAGAAAGGATATGAGCCCGAGGAGCTGATACGAGACATTGATAAGCTTGTTGAGCGCCGGTTCCTTTATGCCGAGGTCCTCAAGGAAGGCCGCTGCATCGTCGCCGGGCATCTGGGCTATCTCCATCTCGATCTTTCCGCAAAGGCTCATGACCGTCACCTGGTCCCCCTTGAAAAGGCCTTTAATGGCGGTCACCAGGGATGCCGTGGCATCGGCGTTGATCGCGGACTCCCCGACATTCAGCAGGACCACTTCAGGTTTGATGGACATGAACTGCAGATGGCTCATCGCCTTCTGTTCGTCGTCGGTAAAGGCGACAGCCCTGAGCGGCCTTTCAGCCTCAAGCGCCTCCTTGCATTTCAGCAGGAGTTTCTTTTCGGCCTCATCCGGCTTCTTGCCCCTCTTGAGGCCCTGCTCCATCCTCTCGAGCCTCTTATCGACAAGCTCGAGGTCCCCATAGATCATTTCGAGTTCGACCGTCTCGGCATCCCGTTTCGGGTCGATATTGCCGAGGGGATGGACAATGCCCTCATCCTGAAAGCACCTGATGACATGGACCACGGCATCAGCATCCCTGATCAGGTCAAAGACCTTGCGGTTCTGATCCATATCCCCCTTGGTCAATCCCATGTAGTCGACATATTCAACCGCTGCATAGGTGGTCTTCTTCGGTCTGTAGATCCCGACAAGCCGCTCGATGCGGGCATCCGGGACCTTGACCACACCAGTATGGGGCTCGGTCGCGACGGTCGCATAGCTGGTCGTCTCGAGGTTCAGCCCGGTCAGTGCATTGAATATGGTGGTCTTGCCCGAATTTCCAAGACCGGTTATGGCTATCTTCACACTCTTCTCCTTAGGGTAATTAGGTGTTATTATACCTGATACACCAGCAAATCATAGCAGGGAAAAGGGAAAAAAGCACCCCCGGTGCCGGCACCATACGATGAATGCTGAAGATCATGAGATACTCGAGGTCGTGGATAAGGAGGGAAACGTCCTTGGCCTGGCCGCGCGGTCTGTCCTGCATGCCGATCCGTCGCTCATCCACCGTGTGGTCCATGTCCTGGTCTTCAATGACAACGGCGAGCTGCTCCTCCAGAGGCGCTCGATGAATAAGGATGTCGCACCCGGGATGTGGGACACCTCGGTCGGCGGCCATATCAGCCCCGGGGAGGACCCGCCGGCCGCCGCCCGCCGGGAGATGCGGGAGGAACTCGGGATAGAGGGACCGGACGAGCTTGAGTTCCTTTATACCTATCTCTTCACCAACCACCGCGAATCAGAGCTCGTCAGCACCTTTAGATATATCTGCAACAGCGGGTTCAGTATCAACCGGGACGAGATCGACGAAGTGCGTTACTGGAGTTTGGATGAGATACGCAAGGGGCTCGGCTGTAACCTTTTCAGCCGGCATTTCGAACAGGAGATCAGGACCTACCTCGGGATCTATTAACCCGGCAATAGAATATCCCAATCTGTCATCCCCGCTTGTCGGGGATCTTTCTTTGTCTTCGGAGAGATTCCGGACAAGCCGGAATGACACAGTTAAAATATTTGCTTGCCGAGTTAATTGTATTTCGTTTCGGCATAGTTGTCATTTCGACCACAGGGAGAAATCTGATTATGTGAAACGGGTCCTAGACACCCCGTTCGTTCAGGCCGAAGATATATTTGTGGAGCTGGAGATTAAGTCTCACCCGGAGCCTGTCCTGTATGATCCATTCCGAAAGCAGCCGCGGTTCAAGCCTGCCGATGGCCGGTGAGAGGAGGACCGTGCATCTGTCCTGCAAATCGTATCTCCCGATGACATCCTTTGCCCAGACATAGTCGGCTCGGTCGCAGATCACAAACTTCACTTCATCGGCAGGCTTCAGGCAGGCAATGTTCGAGAAGTCGTTCATATCTCCCATACCGCTTCCGGGCGTCTTAAGGTCAAGGATAATGACCGCCCTCACGTCAATGCCCCCCACATTCTGCGAGCCGTTCGTTTCGATCAGCACCTGAAAGCCGCTGTCGAGGAGGCGGCTGACCAGCAGCTGCAGTTCTGCCTTCTGCATGAGCGGCTCTCCCCCAGTGATCTCGACCAGCGGTATGCCGGCCTTCCGGACCAAGGCGATAATATCCCCGATATCATGGGCCGCGCCCTCTTCAAATGCATACTGCGTGTCACAATAAGAACATCTGAGATTGCAGCCGGTGAGCCTGACGAAGGTACACGGAAGTCCGGCGTACGTGGATTCACCCTGGATGCTCGTGAATATCTCGCAGACCTTCATCCGGCGAGGACCTCTTCCCTGTTCCTGAGCATCATGTATCCGGAGAGGATGATCAGCAGGCCCCCTCCCAGGGACCTGAGACCCGGCAGCTCCTTCAGCAGCAGCATGCTGAAGAGGATCGCCATGACCGGCTCGAGATAGCCGAGGACCGCAGCCTTGTTGGCGCTTACCGATCTCATTCCCCGGTAATATAATATCGGGGCGGCCGTCGAATGGACCACGCCGATCAGGACAAAGACCCAGGCCGCATGCAGGGGGAATTCCCTGATGAAGGGGGCAAGCAGGACAACGATGACCACGTTGGGGATAAAGGTCATGACCAGCGGATGCACCCGGGGCGCATAGGTCCGGGCCAGGATTATGATGACCGCATAGGCACAGCCGGAGACGAGTCCGGCGATGATACCCGCGGTGTCAGAGCCTCCCGGGGCGACCCCGCCGAGCATGATCAGGAGCCCGGCCGACGACAGAATGATCGCAGCGACGATCAGCCGCGTCGCTTTTTCTTTCAGGAACAGGGCTGCCAGGAACGCCACGATCACCGGTGCGATGTAATGGGTCAGGACGGCATTGGCGATCGTGGTATGCCTGAAGGCATAATAAAAGGCAAAGGTATTGAGCAGACCGACACAGCCCAGGAGGACCACATATTTCAGATGGCCCCGCTGAGGCGCATGCCGCGACCAGCCCATGACCGTAAGGATGACCCCCTGGAGCCCTGCCGCGACAACAGAAGAATAGAAGATGAGCTCGATCTCTGAGACACCCGCAAGCCGGACAATAACGCCGAGAGAGCTCCAGAGAAGCAGTGCAAGCAGGATGCTCAGCGACGGCATCATCCCTGAGCGCCCGCGGCCGGCGGGACACTGCTCACACAGTCCACTGCATCTGCATTGCGGATCATCGTACGGGCTTGAAATAGAGGACTGACAGCGGGGGCAGGACCATGGGAAGCGAATACGGCTTGCCATGCCAGGGAAGGTTCTCCGCCTGCATGCCGCCCGCATTGCCAAGGTCACTGCCGCCGTACAGGCGTGAGTCGCTGTTGAGGACCTCGCGGTAAAACCCGGGCGCCGGCACCCCTACCCGGTAGCCGAAACGCGGCACCGGGGTGAAATTGCAGACGACGATCATATGGTCATCCCTGTCCTTTGCATACCGGGCAAAGGAGATGACGCAGCTTTCGACATCATGAAAGTCTATCCACTCAAAGCCGCGGTGGTCATAGTCGACCTCATACAGCGAACGTTCCGACGCGTAGAGCCTGTTAAGGTCCTGGCAGAATTTCTGAAGCCTGTTGTGCGGCCTCTCCTGCAGCAGGTGCCAGTCAAGGCTCTGGTCAAAGTTCCATTCGCTGCGCTGTCCGAACTCCCCGCCCATGAAGAGCAGTTTTTTCCCGGGGTGGCTGAACATAAAGGCGTAAAAAAGCCTGAGGTTCGCGAACTTCTGCCAGTCGTCACCCGGCATCTTGTTCAGCATGGAATACTTGCCGTGGACCACCTCATCATGGGAAAGGACCAGGACGAAGTTTTCCGTGAAGGCATAGAGCAGACTGAAGGTGAGGCTCCCGTGATGAAACTTCCTGAAGACAGGGTCCTTCGCAATATATTCAAGCATATCGTTCATCCAGCCCATGTTCCATTTCATGTCAAACCCGAGCCCGCCGAGATAGACCGGTTTCGAGACCAGGGGCCAGGCGGTCGACTCCTCGGCTATCGTCAGGATGCCGGGGAAGTACTCATGGGTCGCGATATTGAAGCTCTTGATGAACTCTATCGCCTCGAGGTTCTCCCTTCCGCCATGGACATTGGGTATCCAGGCGCCGTGCTCCCGTGAGTAATCGAGATAGAGCATCGAGGCAACCGCATCGACCCTCAGCCCGTCAATATGATATTTGTCGAGCCAGAAGAGCGCGTTTGAGATCAGGAAGTTCCTGACCTCGTTCCTGCCGTAGTTGAAGATCAGGGTGCCCCACTCACGGTGCTCGCCCTTGCGCGGGTCCTGGTGCTCGTAAAGACAGGTGCCGTCAAAGAACGCGAGGCCATGCCCGTCCTTCGGGAAATGGGCAGGCGCCCAGTCCAGGATGACCCCGATGTTGTTGCGGTGACAGGCATCGATGAAGAACCTGAAATCGTCAGGGGTCCCGAACCTGCTGGTCGGCGCAAAATAGCCGATCGTCTGGTAACCCCAGGATGCGTCCAGCGGATGCTCGCAGACCGGCAGGAGCTCGATATGGGTATAGCCCATCTCTTTGACATATTCGATGAGCGTGTCGGCAAACTCACGGTAGGTCAGGAAGCGGTCCTCCTCATCCGGCACCCGCATCCAGGAACCGAGATGCACTTCATAGACCGATACCGGGGACTCGAACCAGTTCGTCCTTCTTCTTTTTTTCATCCATTCGCCGTCATGCCAGCGGTAGTTGTCGATGTTATAGACGATCGAGGCGCTCTTTGGCCGGTGCTCGAAATACAGTCCGTAAGGGTCGGCCTTGACCGCATGATGCCGGTGATACCGTGAACGGATATCGAACTTGTAGACCTCCCCTTCCCCGATGTCCGGGACGAACGTCTCCCATACCCCGGAGGAGCCGATAAGGCGCATGGGGTTCCTGGCCGCATCCCAGCTGTTGAAATCGCCGATGACACTGACGGTCTTCGCATTGGGGGCCCAGACCGCAAAGTGCACCCCTGTCCGGCCGTCAACCTCCAGGACATGCGCCCCGAGTTTTTCGTAGCTCCTGAAATGGGTCCCCTCACCGATAAGATGCAGGTCGTAATCGGTCAGTATCTGTTTCTCACTCAGAGGTTTTTTCAACAGGATATCTCCTTAGCTTTATATTCCATCTGCGGCCTTTCCCTTGCAGGCGAGGATCCGTACCTCCTGCTCCTTGCCCTTCACCTTGACCGATGCCAGGTCCTCAAAAAGACAATGTCCGAATACGCCGTGATCCGGGGTCGCCTCGATCGCCCGCTGCGTATTCTCTGTAATAAGTATCCTTGTAGCGTACTGCCGTGTCAACTTTTCGACCCGCGCGGCCAGGTTCACATGGTCGCCGATCGCCGTATAATCCATCTTCTTGCCCTGAGCCCCTATATTGCCGATGATGACCTCGCCGGTATTGATCCCGATGCCGCAATCAAGCCCTTCGATGCCGCGGGCAGCCCAGGTCTTCCGCATTTCATCCAGCTTGTCGGACATGTGCATGGCACAGCGCACGGCGCGCTCAGCGTGGTCGGGCTGGTCCAGGGGAGCGCCCCAGAAGACCATGATCTCATCCCCCACGAATTTGTCGAGGGTGCCGTCCCACTTGAAGATGATGTCGGTCATCTCCTTGAAGTATTCATTCAGGAGCGCCACAACGGCCTCGGGCTCGTTCTTCTCCGAGATCGTGGTAAAGCCGATGACATCGGAAAAGAGGATCGTCACCATCCGCCGCTCTCCGCCGAGCTTTGCCTTCTCGGGGTGCTCGATCAACTGCTGAACGATCTTCGGGGAGACATAACTTGAAAATATCTGGCGAATCTCCCGTGCCCTGCGCTCCTCATAAAAGAACCTGATGACGGTCTGGACCGCCGCAATGATGAGCATGTTCAGGGTCGGGTAGAGAAGGTTCGTCCAGAGGTTCTGGTAGATCAGCAGGTAACAGCTGACGGCCACATAAAGGCTGATTATACTGACAGCGACCGTGGCGCTCAGCAGTGCCTTGAGCCTTGGCAGCAAAAACCCCAAAAAAATACCCGTTACAATTATAACTATGATCTCAACGACCCCGGGGCTCGGCCTGATGAAGTTGTTATTGATAATATTGCTTATGGCATTGGCGTTCTTTTCGACGCCGGGAGTGTCGGCAGATAGCGGGGTGATCTTCTGGTCATAGGTCGCAAGAGCAGATGTTCCGATAAGAACAATCTTGTCCTTTAATCGGCGGGGATCAGTTCTTCCCTTTATCAGATCTGAAGCAGAGACATACTCAAATGTATGTTCCCGTCCGGCGTAATTGATGAGGACCCCGCCACCAAGATTGGAAGGAATAAATATCGCGCCAAGCTGAATGCCCGCCCCGAGGTTAACAGCAACATCCTTCGGTGCAATACCAAGTGCCAGCCGGGCCACCTGGAGCGAGAACGGAGGATAACAGTCGTCCCCATATTTGAGGTAGAGAAGCTCCCAGCGGGTCACTCCGTCCATATCTGTCCGTGCGTTGACATGACCCAGCACCGCACCGCGTGCGATCGTTTCAAGCGGAGGGTTTACACTGTCAGCCTCGGTCACCCAAAGCTTCCAATCGATGCCTTTTTGGGGTCTCGTCACCATGAATGCCGAATCCCAGAGGAGAGCGGGCGGCTCGACGACTTCCTGCTTTGCTGACTTTTTCCCTGTCGGGATATTGAACGGTGTTGCCAGCACCACGTTGCCGGCCCTGCTGATAGCATCCCCGAGTTTCTGATCAGATGCTCTGTTTTCTGATTCAGTATACATGATATCAATGCCGATGACCTTCGGACCGCCGCTGGATATTTTGTTGATGAGGTCTGCCTGAACATCCCTGCCCCAGGGCCACCTGCCGATCTCTTTAATGCTCTTTTCATCAATTGCGACAATGATGATATTCCCGGGGACGGAAGGTTTTTTAATAATATCCCTGATCAAGAGCCTTAGATCATATGTCTTGCTCTCGATATGCTCCCGGATTATATCAATGTCTCTGGCCTGAAGTAAGACAAAAAACACTGTTGATATGAGCGCAATAACATAGAACAGATACTTATTTTTCATTGCTAAAATTATACAGCTTTAGGGTAAAATGGACAATGCCGCAGGCACTAAAACATTTTTTCCGCACCCATATATTCATCATTCCCCTGCTCGCCGGCCTCGCTATGCCCCTCTTTTTCCTGCGCTTCGTAAATTATGAATTCAATCCGGCGGATGTCAATGACCAGGGACTGCACCAGCGGATAGCGATAAATCTTGCCCATGAAGGCGCCTTCTCCGGGGCAGCAGGGCCACTAAAGCCCTTCTGCCCGGTCAGACCACCCCTCTACCCGCTGCTGCTGGCCCTTATCATGAAACTGTCAGGCAGCAGTTGGTTCTTTATTGTCAGGGCGATCCAGGTCCTTCTGCACCTGTCGACCATATGGCTTATCGGGAGGATAGCCCTCCTCCTCTATGACGGAAGCCGCCTGGCTGCATTCACAGCCGCGCTGACCGCTGCCCTCATACCCCATACCGCGCTCATTGCCCTTGATCTCATGTCCGAGACCCTGAGCATTTTCCTGCTCGTGGCATCTGTTTTCCTGGTGCTGAGGGCAGCCTCCGCTCCGGGATATGCAAACCATATCCTGCTGGGGATATGCGCAGGCCTCCTGATATTGGCGCGCCCGGTATTCATGCTCCTGCTGCCGGTCCTTTGGGCCTATCTCATAATTCACAGTCCGGCCAGAAAGGATGCGCTCTTAAAGATCTGCCTATCAGCCGCTGCGGTCATTATCATGATGCTGCCCTGGATGGTAAGCAGCTCAAGGGTGCTGCATCAGGTCAGGGCCTTTCAGAACACCGGTGTCGGGTTCAACCTGATGGGAGGCATCTTCCGGTCCTATCCCTTCTTTGCACGGGACATGCGCAGCGCGGCGTATGAGTTCGGGGCTGACCGTGCAGCCAGGGAGCTGCTCATCCGGACGATCAAGCCTGACTATCTTGGCCTCAGCCCGAAGGATATCGATCTTTCACTGCCGGAGGTCAGAAGGCTTATTGCCGTGTCCTTTATGATATATGCAGATGCCTGGAGGGAGGAGCCGCCCGATCCTGAACTGGTCATGAATGCAGACCTCTTCCTGAAAAAGGCTGCCGCCGTATGGATACGGTCACATCCCGGGGAATACCTGCCGGTCCTGATAAAGAACCTTGACTATCTGCTCCTGCAGCGTTATCAGCCTGATATTTATCAGGACCTCATGCAGCGGTCATTTCAGGTCCCGGATTATATAAAGTATCTCTTATATGCCCTGTTCCTGGCCGGTGTTATCTCAAGCAAAAAAAAGGGCAGGACCGCGGCTGCGGTCCTGCCTCTCATCGTTATCCTCTACCTGGTTTCGATCTATCTTCCCATGGGCAACATGCCGAGATATTTTTTCCCGGCATATCCTCTCATGGCCCTCATGCTGCCGATGCTCCTCCTTCCGGCCAAGCCAAAGGAACTCCCCCACCCCCTTTAGGGCGCAGGCCCGGCACCAACGCACTGCCTGGGCAGTAACGGAGGGTTCTTGCAGAAGGCCCCGCCACAGGCGACATTGTTCGACTCGCTGCTCTCAGCAAAGGCATTTTTCGGATCGACAACTATCAGGTAATTTCCGTTAAAGAAAATAAAGGCAGTGAACTGTAACGGTTTTCCCGGATTCATGTTACGCCCGTTGAATTCCACACATTCCGGACCGAAGCTGGTAACTCCGGGATCGGACAGGACCCATATCGGAACATTGTACGCAGGTACGTTCCCATTGTTGACGACGCTGAAGGTCAGATCAAAATAAGCAACAATGCTGCCGTTCGAAGGGGTAAAGTCAATGAACTGACCAGGCGGCGGTGGAGGCGGTGGCGGGGGGGTAACACCCGGGATGAGCGTTGTCCCGCTTTTTTCGACCGCGTTAGGGTCGATGTTGCCTCTTTCATCCATCGCCCTGATCTTGAAATAATAGGTGGTACCGGGGGCCAGGTTGTTTATCACATAGGTGAGCAGCCCGTTTGCCGGGAGCAGTCCCGGGCCGGGTCTGAAAGACGGGTTTGCCATGTCCTGCCCGCCCGGGGTGGTCGACATATAGATGAGATACTGTATCCGCTCCGGAGGTGTGATGTTGTCAGACCCCGGTCTCCAGATAAGGGAGAGTGAACTCGTTGTGGGGGAGATAACACCCTCTATCCCCGGAAAAGCGGGAGGTGCGTCGACAGATACCATATGGACCGTCAGGGGGACCGGGGTCCCGTTCAGGTCTGCAAAGACCTCACCCCGGTACAGGACATTGCCGGCCGCATCAAGCCCCTCGACCACAAAATGCCTGTTAAGACCGTTCGGGACATCAAGGACCACCGAGGCCAAGGACCCGCCGGAAACATCGACGATCCTGATGATCGTTATCATGTCAGGTGCCGTTACCGTGATCCTGAGCGAGACAACATCCAGGGGAATGTCCCTGGCGACCTTCGCAGCTGCCTCGGCACGCGGAACCGGGGCGGCAAGTCCAAGGCTTATCGTAACAGGTGTGCTCCCGGACACGGTCGCTGAGCCGCCGCCTCCTCCGCAACCCGCCACCAGTGCAAGTGCAACCAGCATTACTGACATCACGATAACAATAATTCTTTTCATGGCTGACCTCATATATTATTGTGGGAATGTTATGTTTATATTGACTGGGGTGACCCGGTTCACATTCTGCTGGTTCCACAGGGGATTATAGGGCAGCTCAAAGAACAGTTCCCAGCCGCCAAGATCCACTATGGCCGGTCCCGGCACCGAGATCTCTCCCCCCGAGACATCCGTGTCCTTCAGCAGGCGCTGTATCTCGGCTTCCGTCGCCATCCTCGGCTCGCCAATGGGCTCACCCTCGATGAGGGTTATCATCATCCCCTGCTTCAAGGTGACATTCCCCGGGATGTTGGGGTCGGAGCTTACGACCGTGCCCTCGCCCTCGTAAAAGATCACCGTCGTGAACTTCTTGCCGTTTATCACCCCTGTCTCAAAAAGGACGATCGTGCCCCGGGCAGCTGCCACGGCCGTCGGGGTATGCACCTCAAACCCCGCCCGGCCGACCACTGACCGCATCTTGCCGTCGATGAGATTAAAGATGGACCTGTCACCCTTGTCCTTGCCCTGAATGAACTCCCTGATCGAGACCCGGGATTTCTCACCCAGAGTCAGGACGCTGTCGTCGATAAAAAGCATTTTTGCCCGCGATGCATCAGCGGTCGAGATGATGTCGTTTGCCTGAACAGTGTCCTTGACCCTGGCATCAAAGCTCTTTTTGTCCCTTTCAATGACCGCCTTGCCCCTGACCGCGACCACCGACCCCGCATCGTTCTTCGCCCGTGCTGTCCCCGAGAGAATAAGCAGCAGTGCGATAATTGCCCATGTGCTGTAGTTATATAGAGTTCTCATTTAAAACCTCGCATTCAAAAAGACGCTCGTGATCGACCGCTTATAGTCGAAGACCTCGACGTTCGACTTGTTTCTGATATAGAGCTCTCCCACCGTGATACTGAATCTGTCAGATAAGGGCTTTGTCAGGGAAACCGAGGCGGTATAGACCTTGTCGCTCCGCTTCACCCCCTCTATGGGATCAAGGCCCTGGTACTGTTTCTTGTAATACTCTCCATTAAGGTTCAGCAGCATCTTTTGCGGAAGCATGAACCCGATATCGATCCTTCCCTTGTTGCCGCGGTAGTCCCAGAAATCCTTTCTGGTCGAATCAGTATCATGCGCGTATGCGACCCTCAGGCGCACTGCCGCGCCGAGTTTCATCTCCTGGATGACGCCGACCGTGTGGTTCGTCCCTGAACGGTCCGCATTGTCGCGGAACAGCTCATCGTTCATATAATGGTTCTTCCGGTAGCGGTATTCAACGATCGTCGACATGCCCGGCCCCTCGGATATTTTCAGCGAAGGGTTGAGCGAATGTGCGAAGCCATAAGCCTCGCCTCCTGCAAATATATATTCAAAGTTATACGACCCTCCCAGGGCAAACGTCTGGCTGATCCGGTAGGCCCCGCCAAGTTCAAGCAGCTGCTGGTTGACATTATAGTCGGAAAGTCTGCCATGGAGGTTCTGATATAGCCCGTACCCGGCATACATGCTGCCACTCTGCTCATTGACGAAATTATACCGGCCCTTGACATTGACGACCGTCCGCCAGTCAGACTGCCTGGATATGCCCTGGGGCAGAAAGCCGTCATCCGGGTTCAGGACAACATTGCTGTCATACTGGACGCCGGCCAGTATGCTGGCGGTAAAGGGCTTTGTCGGGGCGTCGCCCTTTGCAGACTTGATGTATTCCCCGGCCTTTGCCGCATACTCGGTGCCCGGTGCAAGCCGGATCGTGTTTTCGAAATAATCCGTGGCCTCGTTGTAGACCGCTTTATTGAAATAAAAGATGCCCAGCTCAAGGTTTGTTCTGGGGTCGTCAGGCTTCTGGGAAAGGGCCTTCCTCAATATCGGTCCCGCGTCACTGTTTCCCGAACGGCTCAGGACGATCCCGAGGTAGAGGGTCGCTGTCCGGTCTCCGGGGCTCTCCCTGAGGGCGGCATTGAACTCGTCAGCAGCAGCCGTAAAATTGTTCTGTTCGCTGGCAGCTATGCCTTTGGCAACATGCTTTTCATACTCGGATTCCTTGGCAAAGACACCCCCGGTCAAAAAAAGTGATAGAATGAACGCAGATAATAAAATTTTCCTCATAGTGACCTCCCTAGAAAAAGTATAATATCCCTGGTACGTTTGTCAAGCCTCATACTCTCTGAGATAGGCTATTTTGTCGACCGCAATAGTGATCCAGCCGGCCGAGTCCGACTCAAGATAAACCTCATTTTCGTTAAGTTCGACGAGTTTGCCGATATAGGTCGTTTCTCCGGTCCCGACCTCGACGATCTTCCCTATGAGCTCTGTCATGTTTCCCCCCTCGTTTTTCTGGTCTTACCGAGATTATAGACGATTTCAGCGCCAATTAAAAACAGGCTCGAGGAATAGAACATCCAGAGGAGGAAAACGACAAAGGCGGTCAGCGGACCATACACCCTGCCGAGCCTGGCAACACTCACGACATACCAGGTGAAGACATGTTTTGCCAGCTCGATCAGCGTGGTGGTGAACACCCCGCCAAGGAAGGCATTCCTCAGCCGGACCCGGGTCCGGGGAAGTATCCGGTAGACAAGGGTCAGCATGATAAGGACCATGACAAAAGGGATGATATACCCGAGGATGAAGGCAGTGACCCTTCCGAACCTGATCCCCGGGATATACGGCTTTAATACGGAGATCAGCGGGATGACCGACGCTGCCAGAAACGAGAGACTTATCAGAACGATAAGCAGGGTAATGACGATCACCGACATCAGCAGGGCATGTATGAACCGCCGTCTCTTCTCGATCTTGAACACGACGTTCAGGGAATTCTCAAGAGAGGCAAAGACCTGGATCGAAAGAAGCCCGTAAAGCAGGAGACTGAACTTTCCAAGCCCCTTGTGGGAGATGATATTGACGATGTCCCGGGATATCTCATCGGCTGCCGTGGGGAAGAAGCTCGAGAGTTTTACGTAAAGAAAGGCCGAAAATTCAGGATGGTTACCCAGGACATGACCGAAGAGCGTGACAAGAAAAAGGCAGAACGGAACAAAGGCCATCATGCTGAAATAAGAAAGAGAGGCTGCCAGCATCAGCCCGTCGTCGCGGAAGAAATCACGTATGCTCCTCCCGATAAGGCGGAGTGACATCAGTTGTTCTTTTCTCTTTTTCGTTCCCTGATATAGATCCTGAGCGGAGTGCCATGAAAACCGAAGTACTCCCTCAGCCCTTTTTCTATAAATCTCAGATGGGAATCCTTTATCGAGTCGGGATAATTGGCAAAGATGACGAAGGCGGGAGGCTCTTCCTTTACCTGGGTCATATAATAGAGCTTGACGTCCTTCCCCTTATACATGGGCAGAGAGATGCCGGATATGATCTCCCTGAAGAACCTGTTGAGCTCACCGGTCGATATCCTCTTCTTCCTCTCCTCCATGACAACGTCGATGATCGGAAAGACCTTGGTTATCCTCTTTTTGACGAGTCCTGAGATCGTCACGACCGGTGCATACGGCGAGAACCATGCCTTTCTCTGCAGTTCGGGGATGATGGTCTTGAATACCTCCTCAGGGTCTCCGACCATGTCCCATTTATTCAGGAGGAAGATCGCCCCTTTTCCATACTCCTTGACGATCCCGGCTATCTTCAGGTCCTGCTCCGTGATGCCCTCGCTTGCATCAAAGACGACCAGGGCCAGGTCGCAGCGTTCGATGCTCCTGACCGCCCGCACCATAGAGAACCGCTCTATCGAATAGCCTATTTTGCCCTTTCGGCGTATCCCTGCGGTGTCGATCAGGAGATACTTTGACCCGTGGTAGGTGCAGATGCTGTCAACGGCATCACGGGTAGTCCCGGGCACCGGGCTGACGAGCATCCTCTTTTTGCCGAGGAGCGCGTTGACCAGGGTCGACTTGCCGGCATTGGGCCTGCCCACAACGGCGATCTTGGGATACTCGACAGCCTCTTCATAAAAGTCGGGCAGGAGTTCCGACAGGCGTTCCATGAACTCCTCATACCCATACCCGGTCACCGATGATATGGGCCAGAGGTCTTCGGAGCCTATGGGATAGAAATCGTAGAGCCGGTCGTCCTTGGTATGCGCATCGATCTTGTTGACCGCCCAGAGGACCTGCTTGCCCGAGGCCCTGATGAGCCTCGCAAGCTCCATGTCCGCCGGGGTGAGCCCGTCCTTTCCGTCCAGGAGATGGAGGATGATATCGCCTTCGTCGATGGCGAAAAGGGCCTGTTCCTTGGCCTGCACAAAAAGGTCTTCCGGCGGGTCAGGGTAAAATCCCCCGGTGTCGACGACCATAAAGGTCTTTCCCTCCCAGGTCGCATCGCGATAATTCCTGTCGCGCGTAACGCCGGGAAAATCATCAACGATCGCGGCATGAGACTTCGTCATCCTGTTAAAGAGCGTGGACTTGCCGACATTCGGCCTTCCCACAATAACAACAACCGGTTTTATCATGCGCCTATTGTACTATAAAAGTATAGCTAATAGATTATATTAATTATATTTATGGCCACTGAGAGTTTTCCATCTAGCATGAGTGAAATGACCACATTCCCCATACGCCTGCCCCGTCGCTGCCATCTAAATCCACCTCAGAGCACCGCTTCCACGGTCATATTTTCATTTGCGATCAGGCATATAATTTGCTTATATCTTACGGGAAATATTGTATGGTAATCAGGACAAAGATAATAACGATCATAGCGCTGACGATTCTGCTCACCATCGGCACGACCACCATCGTGCTGATCAGGACCCAGAACAGCAAGATGATCAATGACAAGTTCAAGGACGCCGAATTTCTCTGCGACCTCATCGAACGGACCACCGAGAGCGCCATGAAGGTGGGGAATACGTCCGAGGTCCAGAGGATACTGGAGCATATAGGGGAGAACAAGGAGATCCCTCATCTCAGGATACTCTCTCCGGACGGTACTATTCTGAAATCAGCTCACAAGGAAGAAGTGGGGGCACGCTCCTCCGACTTCATTAAATCGTCGTCCAAGGAAAGTTTTCTTAAGCCCACCCTGGTGAACGACACGACGATCAACTACTTCCACAATATACCCAACCAGAAGGAATGCTACGGATGCCACGACAGCAACACCCCTGTAATCGGCATCATCCAGATGAACTATGACATCTCAAGGAATTTTGCCACGTTCCTTTCGATCAAGAGAATGCTTATCTTTTCGAACATCGCCATCGTCCTGCTGATCTCGGTGATCCTCAGCCTGCTCTTTTCCCGTCTTATCGCCAACCCGCTGAAGAACCTCCTGTCCGCCATCCGTGATGTCGAGAACGGCAATTGGCAGACAACGGTAAAGGTCACCAGCGGTGACGAGCTTGGCGTGATCGGCCGGTCCTTCAACTCCATGCTGCAGGAGATCAACAGCCTCTATCAGAAGAATATTTCAAAGGAACGGGAGCTCTCGAAGATAAAGGTAGACCTTGACCATAAGAACAAACTTGAAGATCTCAACACACAGCTTGAATTTAAGATCAGGGAGCTGGAGACCGCGAACAAGGCGGTGACCTCCCTCTCAAAAGAGGTCAAAAGCAAGAACGTAAAACTGGAGAAGGCCGTTGAACGCCTGAAGAAGATCAACGAGATCGGGAGGATCCTGTCCTCTATCATCGAAACACAGGAACTGATGAAGATCATCATCCAGACCACGGCGGACCTCGTCAAGGCTGAAAAGGTGACCATGCATCTGAAAAATCCGGACAGGCCCGAGCTGACCATTCAGTACCTGCGCGGCACGGGTATTCAGCAGCTGGCCGAATGCTCCCTGGACCTCAGTGACGATTACCGGGACCTTTACTCGCACGGCAGGCCCATTTTCAGGCCGGGAAGCGGCGATGCGGTGTCTCCGGAGGACCGGACACAGGGGTCCCAGATCGCGGTGCCGCTCCGGATGAAAGGGCAGATCATCGGGGCCATGATGATCGAGAACGATGTGCAGAGCGGTCACTATACTGAAGAGGAACTGCAGCTGCTGACCACCCTGTCCAACCAGGCGATGGTCGCCCTTGAGAACGCCTGGCTCTATGAAAATGTCAAGAGCAACTATTTTTCGACGATACAGTCGCTGGTCAACGCCCTGGAGGCCAACGACCGTTTCACCAAGGGCCACTCTGAACGGGTGCGGCTGCTCTCGGTCGAGCTCGGCAGATACATAGGCCTGGATTTCAAGGAACTCGAACTCCTTGAGCACGCCGCGATACTGCATGACATCGGCAAGATCGGCATCGACAACTTCATCCTGCAGAAGAACGGCAGGCTCACGGACAAGGAATACAGCATCATCAAGACGCACCCGATGATCGGCGACGAGATATTGGGCCCCATCGGCACCCTGGAGGGAGTGAGAAGGACCATCATCCAGCACCACGAACGCTATGACGGGAACGGGTATCCCTCGGGTCTGCGCGGAGATGAGATATCGCTCAAATCGAAGATCCTCTCGGTCATCGACACCTTTGATGCCATGATGTCCGAGCGCCCCTACCGCAAGGCCCTCAACCTCTATGAGGTCAAGACAGAGCTCAAGACGAACGCAGGGAGCCAGTTCGATCCGTATGTCGTAGAGGCCTTCGTTGATCTCCTCAATGCCGACGAGGATAAGCTCCTGTCCCTGGCAGGATACGAACCCTGCTGTCCCACCTGATCCCTTCCGCGATTCACCGATTGTCATCAGCCGGCCCGCTCAGGTATCATTATCGTATCTCTGATCCAGGCGCTTTGAATGATACTCAATAAACTGACAGGAATTCTCTTCACCCTCGCGGTGATCATACTGACCGGCATTCTGGGGTATTCGACCCTTGAAGGCTGGTCTCTTCTGGAATCTCTCTACATGACGGTCATCACCCTCTCTTCGGTCGGTTTCATGGAGGTGCACCCGCTTTCAAACAGCGGCAGGGTCTTTACGATCCTGATGATCCTCTGCGGGTCAGGGGTGCTCATCTACGGCGTATCCGTGATCACGGCCTTCATTGTCGAGGGAGAATTGACCGATGTCCTCAGGAGGAAAAAAATGGATACAAAGATCCAGGCATTAAAGGACCATTACATCGTCTGCGGTGCAGACCAGACAGGACGGTATGTCATCGACGAACTGTCCAAGATACAGAAGGACTTCATCGTGATCGAGAAGGACCCTGAAAAGATCAGAAAGCTCATGCAGGACAATATCCTCTGCATTGAAGGTGATGCGACCCATGATGCAGCGCTCCGAAAGGCAGGCATAGAGCGTGCCCGGGGGTTCATCACGGCCCTGCATTCCGACGCGGAGAATGTTTTTGTGGTGATCACGGCCAAGAGGCTGAACCCCTCGCTTCGGGTCATATCCAAGGCAGTGGAGGAGGAATCCGAGCAGAAGATCAGGCTGGTCGGGGCCGACAGCGTTGTCATGCCGAACTACATCGGGGGGCTGAGGATGGTCTCGGAACTTGTCCGGCCCTCGGTCGTCAACTTCCTCGATATCATGCTGCGGGTCAAGGACAGGACCATCCGCGTTGAAGAGATCGATATCCCTCACGGGTCGGCCTTCAACGGGAAGGCCCTTGAAGAGGCCGGCATCCTCGAGCGTGAAGGGGTCACCATAGTGGCCCTGAAGGACAAGAAAAAGGACTCCTATATCTTCAACCCGTCCCGGAAGACCGTTCTGACCGGGGACCATATGCTCATCGCCATGGGGGATGTCGACAGCATCAGTGAGATCGCCGGGATGGCAGCAGCCGATGCTGTATGAGCCGGGGGGATGGATCTGAGGCCTGCCAATAGCGGCCATAGGTTCAACTATGGCCGCTACGCTAAGGAAGCATCAAATGGCCTAAGCTACTGAGTACCGACGCAGGACAGCCCACCCTCTTTTTCGACAACGATACCCGGACCATTCGCTGCCGGGCATGATTCCCCGAGACCGGCGCATTTCATATTATTAGGAGTACCGAACACAAAACCCGGGCCATTCTTTGCCGGGCATGGCTCACCGAGACCGGCGCATTTCATGTTATCAGGCGTCCCGAAGACAAAGCCAGGACCGTTCTTTGCAATGCACGGGTCTCCAAGTCCGGCGCATCTCATGTTGTCCGGGGTACCGAACCAACGTCCGTCCTTCCCTGTGCTCGTTTTGCAGGAAGAACCGAGCGATGGGGCCTGTTCCTTGACGCTCTCGCACCTTAGATTACCGGGGGTGCCGATGACCTTGCCGGGGCCGTCCTGGGCAGGACAGGGTTCACCGGGACCGGCGCATTTCATATTGTCAGGGGTGCCGAAGACCACCCCGGGACCGCTCCTTGCAATGCACGGGTCCCCGAGGCCGGCACACTTCATGTTCTTAGGGGTGCCGAACCACTTGCCGGGCTTCCCGTTCCTTGTCTCACAGGAAGAACCCAGTGCCGGAGGCGCTGCAGCCATTGCTGTCTGAGCCAGCACTAACACCACCACGCTCAATAAAGCTGAGAACCTGATCTTCATACTCCCTCCTTTATGCAGATATTATTGGAAACATTGTTGATCTTCTCTGACTACTGTAAACTGCACCATACGGTCACTGTCAACATATAGATTCCGGCAGCAGACCGGAACTCTCAGGGGATCACAAAATCATAGAGCTGGGACGGATACGACTCTATATTAGGCATTTCGCCCGGAGCAGACCATGCGACCCTCGTTACCGCAAAGCTGACCTTACCGGTGCAATAAATATAGTCGGTCGGCCTGATCGAAACATTGGTGACCCCTCCCACTGCCCGGAAGTTCTGGTCAGGCATCTGACCGCCCATTATGCCAGGTCGCATACCGTCAGGGCAGAAGACCGTGACATCGATAGAAACCGTTGCCTGAGGATGCAGGGCCTGATTACCCGTATTCTTGACAGGGACCGTGATCAGGCCCTTGTTCTTGAATGGAGCAAGCGCAACGATATGGGGTGCGGGTGTCTTGATAACTATCGAGCGGTGGGTAACGTTGTTCTCTTCGTTGGACTCGACCTCAAGCGCCCCCGAGTCGACCATGACCACGAGTTTATGGTCGAGGCTCGGACGGGAGTTCGGATTAGGGATGACAGCCGGGATCTTCAGTCCTGAAAATTCAAGGTCCTTCTGGCTTTTGCCGGGCATATTCTGGAGCACAATGCCTCCCTGCCCCAGGATCATCGGGTTCACATACTGCCCTCCCGGGGATATTTCCAGGGTTGATATGTAGTCGGGCTGAGGCTTAACTGTTGTCGCGGAATCACACAGCACGATGATGACCGTCGCCTTTTTCACGGTTTTGGGACCATCATTAAAGACCCTGACGCGGATGGTCGGCAAGGTAGCCCCGGCATCGACAAGGTATGGCGGCAGGGGGTCCAGGAATATGGCGCGCAGGTCGCTCGTTACTAACGGCTTCACCACATCAGCCCCGGCGGGCAGATTAACCTTTGGCTGGGTTTGCACTGCAGCAGGCTCTGCAGCCTTTTTTGCCTTAAACGGTGATGGTGCGATACCTGCATAAGAGGAGGTTGCCGCGATCATGACCAATGCCAGGGCAACAGACAAGCCTTTCAAAACAATGTCGGATTTTGATCTTCTATTTCTCATCTCTATTCCCCCTTTGAGCCCACTGTAGCACAGAAAGGGTGAGGTTTCCAGAATTATTTTCCCTGGTTATATAGTTTGATATTGATGATCATGGACTGATGCCGCTATGAGGCATCAGCTTCCGGGAGCTGGCAGGAAAGCTCCTGAAGGATCTCAGAGAGGCCCGTATAGAGCTGCTCAAAATCAGCACCTTTATAATCAACCTCGAAACCGTCCTGCAGGAACTTCATCCTGCCCTTTCTGCTGTCATGCAGACTGAGGATCTGCCCGGGCTGGACCTTTGTATCAGGGTGGAAGATGACCCTCACCTTCCCCTGGGCCTCGGCGATCTTCATGATCATGAGCCTCCGGGCAGAGGACTTGAGCCTCATGATCTTTAACAGGGAAATGACCTCCTCGGGGGGCGAACCGAAACGGTCCCGCAGCTCGGCCTGAAACTCGTCAATGGCCGCCTCGTCACTCAGGGATGCGATGCGCCGGTAGAAATTCAGCCTCAGGCCGATCTCCTCGATATACTGCTCGGGGATAAAGGCGGAGGGCTTCAGTTCGATCACCGGCTCAAGCTCCTCTTTTACCTCAATGCCCTTTGCCTCTGCAACCGCCTGTTCGAGCATTTCCATGTACAGGTCAAACCCGATCTCATGCACCTGGCCTGACTGTTCAGCCCCGAAGATGTCTCCGGACCCGCGGATCTCGAGGTCCTTCATCGCCAGCCTGAAGCCGGCCCCGAGGTAGCTCATCTCCTGGACTGCCTGGAGCCTTTTGCGCGCCTCTTCCGTGAGCACGGACTCCGGCGGTGCAATGAAAAAGGCATATCCCTTGACGCTGGAGCGTCCGACCCTGCCCCTCAGCTGGTAGAGGTCGGCCAGGCCCATCCTGTCGGCCCTGTTGATGATGATCGTGTTGGCGCGCGGAATATCCAGCCCTGACCCGACGATAGCGGTCGAGACGAGGATGTTTATCTGCCGGGTAAAAAACCTGTGCATGACCGTTTCCAGCTCTTTTCCGGGCATCTTGCCATGGGCCACACCGATCTGCGCCTCAGGGACGAGCTCTGAAAGATGATTGGCGATCGTATAGATGTCGTGAATCCGGTTATGGACAAAAAAGACCTGCCCGCCGCGCATGAGCTCATGCTGCAGGGCCTCCCTGATGAGCTTGTCGTCAAAGACGCTTACCACGCTCTTGACCGAAAGCCGCTCCTCGGGGGGCGTCTCGATCACGCTGATGTCCCGGATGCCGGATAGCGACATATGCAGCGTCCGGGGGATCGGGGTCGCCGTGAGGTTCAGCGCATCGATGCCCCGGCTCAGCTCCTTGACCTTCTCCTTCTGACCGACTCCGAATTTATGCTCTTCGTCGATGATCAGAAGCCCCAGCCTGTTGAAAACGACCTTTGAGGAGAGGAGGCCGTGCGTCCCGATGATAATATCGACCTGCCCCTGACTGAGCCGCTTCAGGACGTCATCCGTCTCTTTCTTTGACTTGAACCTGCTGATAAAATCGATCGTGACAGGAAACCCGGAAAAACGCTCCCTGAAGGTCCGGTAATGCTGCTCGGCAAGGATCGTCGTCGGCACGAGCACCGCAACCTGGCGGTGGTCGAAGACCGCCTTGAAGGCAGCCCGCATCGCGACCTCCGTCTTCCCGTATCCCACATCGCCGCAGAGGAGCCTGTCCATCGGTTTTTCGGACTCCATATCCTTTTTAATGTCCTGAATGGCCCTGAGCTGGTCCGCAGTCTCCTCATAGGAAAAAAAACTGTCGAACTCGTGATGCAGCTCAGTATCGGGGCTGAAGACGAACCCCCGGGCCATGCTCCTGCCTGCATACAGCGACAGCAGTTTGGCCGCGATCTCCTGAGCCCTTTTCTTCGCCCTCGCCTTTTTGTTCTGCCAGGACTTCCCCCCGAGCTTGTCCACCTTCGGGACAACCCCTTCCTCTGCCCGGTACTTCGAGATATTCTGTATGTTCTGGACGGGTATGAATATTCTGCCCCCGTCATAATCTATCTGCATCAGTTCGATAGCGGCATCATCCATGGACCGCCTGACCGTCCCGGTGAACCGTCCAACGCCGTAGTCCCGGTGCACGACAAAATCACCGGGGGTTATATCGTCGAGGGATGAAAGGAGGTTCGCGAGCTTCGTCTTCTTTATCGACCTGAAGGCAGCCCTTTCCCCGAAGATCTCCTTTTCCGTGAGGATCAGAAGGCCCTCGATAAAGACCCCGCCGGAAAGCTCTCCAACCACGATGCTGATATTCCCCTCATAGGCCTCTGCATCCCTGATCTCAATGACCGGGGCGATACAGTCTGCCTCACGAAATATATCTGTCAGCCTCTCGGCCTGGCCCCTGGACGATGCAACGATAAGGACCCGATGCTGATGGCTCAAAACCCTGATGGTGCCGGCCAGCCCGGCCAGGCTGCCGCGTTCCTCAGGAAGGATACCGCAGCCCTTTAACGACAGGATCCCTGCATCGGAGTCAGGCCATTGCGCCGCAGTGCCCCCGGTCTCAAGCTCAAGCTCAAGCTCATGATCATGGTCATTGTCCGGACCGGAGCCCTGGAAGGAATACCGTGACAGCAGAGATGAACCTTCAGGCAGTTTCAGGAGGTCCGGGGCAGGATCAAGACTGAATATCGCCCTTCCCGGAAAGATCTCGGATATGCTCCGTGATCCTTCCGGTTCCTGGGCAGGAAAGACGATATAGTCGGCAAGTTCGGCCCTGGACCTTTGTGAATCAGGGTCAAAGGTCCTGAGCTGTTCGATCTCGTCACCGAAGAACTCAATGCGCAGCGGGTCCTCGGACATCGACGGGAAGAGGTCCAGGACCCAGCCCCTGAGGCTGTATTCGCCCTTCCCTGAAACCATCGGGACATGCCGGTAGCCAAGCAGGAGGAGGAACTGTTCGAGTTCTGCCCGGGAGACGACGGTCCCCGGCTTTAAGGCCACGGCACTTGCTGCAAGCGAGGTCCTGTCCCACAAGGACGTCTCCAGATTTTCAGAAGACGTGACGAGCGACCCGCCTGACTCCAGCGACCAGACCAGTTCTGCCCGCTGCCCGATCGACTCGGGACCTGAAGGATCAGGCAGAAAGAAGACCCGCTCCCCGGCAAACAGTCCGCGGTAGAAATTAATATCCTTGCAGAGGAGCTCTGCCTTTGACTCGTCGGTCTCAAGCGCAATGAACGGTCTTTCCCGCAGGGCAAGCAGGACTGCAGGGGCAGAGCCGGTGAGGTTATAGATGCGGGACTTCCCGGCCGGCAGAGAAGCAAAGTGTGTTTTAAAGAGGCTGAGGATACCCACTGCTCAGCGCGAAAGTCTGCAGATCTTCCTGATGATGCCGGTGGTCGAGGCGCCCCGGGTAAAGGGCAGGCTGAATGTCTCTTTGACAATGTCCGAACCCACGATATCTTCCTTCTTCCAGTCGCCTCCCTTGACCAGGATGTCGGGTCTTAACGACCGGATGAGGTTATAAGGGGTCTTCTCCTCAAAGACGGTCACGTAATCGACCATCGAGAGGGCGGCCAGGACCTCGGCCCTGTTGGCTTCGGAATTCACCGGCCGGCCCGGTTTTATCCGTGATACGGAACTGTCTGCGTTGAGACCGACAATGAGCAGGTCCCCGAGGGCCCTCGCCTTTTTGAGATAGCGCACATGCCCGACATGGAGGATATCAAAGCAGCCGTTCGTAAAGACGATCCTCCTGCCTTCCCGCTGCAGCGCCCTGCAGATCTTCCTGAGGCTCTCGCGGTCCTGTATCTTCTTCATCCCTGTCCGCGCTCAGCCAGCATGGTCCGCGCCTTTTCCAGGATGGAACGGTCCCCTTTAAAGCTTATCTTTTCGATGGCCTCATCGATCGGGAACCATTCAGCCGCATCCACCTCGCTGTCATGCTGCGAGGTCTCACCGCCCTCATACTCCATGAGATAGAAATGGACCGTCTTGCGGTATTTCGTATTCTCCCCCCTGATGTAATACCAGTAGGTGATCTCTCCCAGCGACCCGACGATCTTTCCTGTCAGGCCAGATTCCTCCCTGACCTCCCTGACCGCGGTCATCTCGGTCGTCTCACCTTTATCGACCAGCCCTTTCGGAAGGCACCAGAACCTGCCTCCCCGGACAGAGACCAGCACCACCTGGAACCCGCCGTCCGCTTTTTTGAAGATGACGCCCCCTGAGGAGGTCTGATGTTTGAGCACCGCCGGTTTGATCATATGGAGGAAACAGCCCTTCTTATTTCGTCGGGCAGCCTCATGGGCTTCATATCCTTTCCGACACACCCGAGCTTTACGCTTGCCTCGACCAGCTCCTCTTTCGTCCCTTCCCTGCCCACGCTATGCCGGAACACGATCGAGGCCGGCCCTGTCTTTTCAACGACCGTCGAGATAACGAGTATGTCGCCATACCTGCCCGGCGCGCGGTACTTCAGCGCTGCCTCAGCGACCACAAAAAAGACGCCCTCGTCCATGAGTCCTTTCAGGCTGGCACCCGCTGCTTCAAGGAACTCTGTCCGCGCCCGCTCCAGGTACCTGAGATAGTTGGCATAATAGACCACCCCCCCGCAGTCAGTGTCTTCATAATATATCCTGACCTTATGGATATGTGCGGTCACGGGAGCATTTTGCCGCTGATAAGGCGGCCGATATCGTTATAGAGGGCAAAGACCATCAGGGAGACCAGAAGGGCTATGCCGACACGCTGCGACATAAGGATCACCTTGTCGCTCAGCGGTTTGCGCCGCACGGCCTCGATGCCGAGGAAGAGCAGGTGGCCCCCGTCAAGGACCGGGACAGGAAAGAGGTTCAGTACCCCGAGGTTGATGCTTATGATCGCCATGAACGTGAAGAAATTCATGGCCCCCTGGGCGGCCTGCTGGCCCGCCATCTGGAAGATCATGATCGGCCCGCCGATCGTATCGGCCGGTATGATCCGCTGGAACAGCTTGATGATCGAGACCACGGTCAGCACGGATATGTCCCAGGTCCTTGTCACTGCCAGGACAGCGGCCCCGGCAATACCCTCTTTTTTGGTCTCTGACCTGCCCGAAGGCAGGATCCCGATAAGGCCCACTTCCTTGCCCTCTCCGAAGATGTCCTTGGCGACCTTCTTTTCGGGCGTCAGGGCAATATCGATTATCTCATCTCCCCGTTTGATCTTCAGGGTCACCTCAATGCCCGGGCTTTTATGGATCATCGCGGTCATGTCATCCCATCTGTTTATCGGGGTGCTGTTTATCTGGATGATGCGGTCTCCTTTTGCGAGCCCGTGCTGAAACGCAGGCGAACCGGCATTCACCTCACCGATCTCCGGTAGAAGGAAGGGCACACCATTGAGGGCGATCATGAAGAAAAAGAGGACGCCGGCAAACAAGAGGTTAAAAAGAGGACCCGAAAGGATTATCGAAAACCTCTTCCAGATGGGCTGGAAATTATAAGCCCTGTGTTTTTCCGATTCGGAGATCTCCTCCGCCTCTGAAGGCATATCCTCCTGGCCCAGCATCTTCACATACCCACCCAGGGGGAAGGCGGACAGGAGATATTCCGTGTCGCCATACGTTTTCCCGATAACCTTCGGGCCGAATCCCAGCGAAAATTTCAGGACCTTAACCCCGACCGATTTTGCGACTAAGAAATGTCCGAGTTCATGGACAAAGATAAGGATGCCGAGAAGAACGACGGCGTAAATTATGGTCATTTTTCTAACCTCTTTATATGATTTTCTGCTGTCTCACGCGCCCACCGGTCCGCCTCGAGCACTGCCTCGAGGGACGAGCCCCGGTTCACCGCGTGTTTGTCGATGGTCTTTCTGATCACTGACGGGATATCGTTAAATCCGATGCGGCTGCCGAGGAAGGCATGGACAGCCGCCTCGTTCGAGGCATTCAGCACGCAGGGCATGGTGCCGCCCTCCCTGAGCGTGCGATAGGCATACGAAAGGCAGGGGAAGGTCTTATGGTCCGGTTTCTTAAAGGTAAGCGTTTCTATCTCATGGAGCTTCAGACCACCGATGGGGTCCTCCACCCGGTCGGGATACGAGAGGGCATAGGCTATCGGCCCGCGCATGTCCGGCATCGACAGCTGGGCAAGACAGCTTCTGTCCTTGAACTCGACCAGGGAATGGACAATGCTCTGCGGATGGATCAGCACGTCAATTGCCTCGGGTTTCATATTAAAAAGCCAGCGCGCCTCGATGACCTCGAGCCCCTTGTTCATCAGCGTTGCAGAGTCTATGGAGATCTTTCTGCCCATGCTCCAGTTGGGATGCTTCAGCGCCTCCCGGGCAGTAATATTGGCCAGCTCCTTTTGGGTCCTGTTCACAAAGGGGCCTCCGGAGGCGGTCAGGATGATCCTCCTCACCTCAGACGGCCGGTGACTGCCGATGCACTGGAAGACGGCCGAATGTTCACTGTCGACCGGGATGATCCGCACCCGGTTCTTCAGCGCCTTCTTCATGACGATCTCCCCGGCCATGACCAGGGACTCCTTGTTCGCAAGCCCGACCGTCTTTCCGGCCTCGATCGCAGCGATGGTCGGGATAAGACCGGCCGCCCCGACAATGGAGGAGATGACGAAATCGGCTTTATGGTATGCGGCCACCTCTTTGATGCCGCCGGGACCTGAGAGGATATCTATGTTCTTGACCTTCTTGCTCAGGGCATCGGCCGTCTTTTTGTC
This sequence comes from Nitrospirota bacterium, assembly GCA_004321925.1. Lineage (GTDB taxonomy): Bacteria > Nitrospirota > Thermodesulfovibrionia > Thermodesulfovibrionales > UBA6898 > PALSA-1316. The sequence continues at coordinate 28,213 of SCQH01000096.1, forward strand.
GGCAACGGCAACGACCTCAGGTCTGAAGGCCCTGATCTGTTTTTCAAAAAGGGCTATGTTCCTGCCTGCGGTCAGGGCAATGACCTTAAAGGCATGCCGGTTATTTGCGATGACATCGAGACTGCTGCGGCCAATGGAGCCCGTTGCCCCGAGGATGGTGATTTTTTTCATGTCTTTTATTATACAAAATAGGCGGAGGATTAATCTCCGCTCAGGAAATCCGGACAGACAGTCTCTTTGCGAGCTCCAGGGCCTCCTGACGGGTAGTGACCTCCCCATCATCCTGCGCGTCCATCAGTTGGTCAAGCACCCTGCCGATATCCGGCCCGGCTGACATGCCCATTCCGATCAGGTCGCTCCCGGTCACCAGCGGGGCTTTTTCAAGCCCTGCCCTGATCTCTTCAAAATATCTCCTGACGCTCCTCTTCGACCAGTCGATATGGTTCAGCCGGTATTCCTCTGTAGAGTCCGGGCCGCGGATGGACATCACGTCCGCCATGCCGAGGATGATCGCAGGGATCGCGTCGTCCTTCACCCTCCGGAACCATTTCATCTGCGTTAAAGGCTTTGCCCTGCCCGATGCAAGGGTCAGGATATACAGATGTTCGGCAACGAGGAGCCTCAGAAGGCCGGTGTCCCTGAGCGACATCTTCATCTTCCGGGCCACTGCCTCCAGCATTACAGCCCCCTTTTCGTCATGCCCGTAAAAACTGATCCGTCCGTTTGCAGAGTCAGTATTCCTGGTGGCCGGTTTGCCAAGGTCATGCAGGAGCGCGGCCAGTTTCAGAAGCGGCAGCCTGTCCGCAGAGGCGAGGTTCTCTGAAACATCGCCCGTTCTGTCCCCGAAATAATCAGGGAGATCCTTGATGATATTCTCCGCCTGCTGCAGCACCAGCAGGGAATGCCGCCAGACGTCCAGATGATGGTAGCCGTTCTGCCTGCAGGTCTTCATCGGGACTATCTCGGGGAAGATGATCTCGAGGATGCCGAGGTCGTCCATCTGCAGGACGAACCGGCTGCTTTCCGGCGTGGCCAGAATCTGCAGCAGTTCGCCCATGATGCGCTCGGCAGACACATCCCCGAGCATCGGGGCCCTGAGCTTCATCTCCGTCAGGGTTCCCGGTTCTATCTCGTAGCCATACAGGGCCGCAAACCGCACAGCGCGCAGTATTCTCAGGGGGTCTGCAGCAAACGCCTCTTCAGCGACCATCCTGACCACCCTGTCTTTTATATCAGCGGCACCCCGGGCCGGGTCGATGGCCTCTCCAATACCGCCGTCCTGATCGACGCCCATCGCGATGGCGTTGATCGTGAAGTCCCTCTGCATGAGGTCGTCATGGATGGAACTGCCCCTCATCTCCGTTATATCGAGATAGGTGCCGTCATCCCGGTCAATGACCCTGTAGCAGGGCTGGTGCGGCTTTTTCTCAAGAACGACCAGCGCAGCCTTTTTCCCAGCGGCGAGCCCCGCGGCAAATCTTTCAGCCCCCCGGCAGACCAGATCCATATCCTTTGGAACACGCCCCATCACCAGGTCGCGCACCGTCCCCCCGACAAGATACAGCTCCGGGACCTGCTCCGGACCGGCGTGAAGCCAGTTCTTTAAAAGCAAGGTGCGCATGATTAATAATGAACTTCTGCCACGACAGTGTCAACAGTGGAGAGCAGGGACACAAAGAAAAAAGGACATCGGATCACGACGAAAGCCAGTCCTCAAATACTTCCCGAAGCTTACCAGATACGGTTTTTGAGTAATGAAGGGTTACTCACGGAAGCCAACAGATTCGAACGTCGTTATCTTAAATAGAGGGTTCAAACAGAAGTCTTCATGCTGGCATCCTATTCCCCTCGTTCTCAAAACCTGTGATTTATCTTTCAAGTATGCCACGAAATACTCGTTTGACATGGCATATCGTACAATGATAGTATCATATTATGATAGTGTCGTTCAGGGATGAAGAAACGGAGCTGGTATGGCGTGGGAATTTCTCGAAAAGGATTAAGCTGCCCACTATTCTTCATAATCTGGCAAGACGAAAGCTTAGGATGATAGCGGCTGCTACTGCGCTGGAAATCCTGAGAGTGCCGCCTAATAATAGACTAGAGCGCTTAAGCGGCAGCAGAGGAGGGCAGTGGAGTATTCGTATCAATGACCAATGGCGCATTTGCTTCCGATGGCAAGATGGAAGCGCCCATGAGGTAGAGATAACTGATTATCATTAAGAAGAGGTGATGAAAAAATGAAACATTTGAAGAACATTCATCCAGGCGAAGTCCTGCAGGAAGAGTTTCTCGGTCCAATGGGAATTTCGGTGTACCGGCTATCAAAAGAGACAGGACTATCCCAGACGCGTCTCGGGCAAATCATCAAAGCCGAGCGGAATATCTCTGCTGAGACCGCTATCAAGATTGGTCGATTTCTGAATACTGGTCCTGAGTTTTGGATGAACCTTCAGTCGTTGTATGATATCGAGGAAGCCGAAAGACAGCATGGCAGAGAGGTCAAGGCAATCCATCCATATACTTCAGTGAGCATAGCAGCACATTGATTCTCACGAAGCATCTCGACTCTACTCCGCCTGCCAATTACGACCGAAAACCAACGGCCTCGATAGACTAGCCAGGGTATTAGTTATCAGGTGACATCGACACGCCGGTCGGCCCTGTTCAGTAATCAGATGTTTTATGGACAGCGTGACAGTTCAATTACACCTGTGGCGTTTGCCGTCTCATCAGGACATAGGCAGAACTTAAACCCGTAAGCAGAGCAAAGACAATCATGCCCCATTCTGATATGGTAGGTACAACTGCTGCCGCAGGAGATTGCGCTAAGACAACCTGTCCAATCTTGTTACCACTCGCTTCCACAAACCAGATATTTCCATCCGGCCCTGATGTAATTCCACGGGGAGCACTAAACGCACCAGGAACCGGATATTCAGTGATGACTCCGTCTGTTGTGATACGACCAATCTTTTTCCCCGACAATTCCGTGAACCAGAGAGCGCCGTCCGACCCTGTCGTGATGCACCCAGGCCAACTGATTGATGTAGGGACCGGATATTCAGTGATAACGCCGGTTAGTGTAATACGGCCAATATTGTTCCCGGCCCCTTCTGTGAACCAGAGAGCGTTGTCAGGTCCCATGGTAATGCACGTAGGCACGCTATTGGCCGTCGGAATAGGAAATTCAGAAAATACGCCCGTAGCCGTGATGCGACCAATACTATTCCCGCCCCCTGCTCCTGTGAACCAGAGATTGCCGTCAGTATCCATCACAATTCCTTCAGGCGAGTCGTCAAGCGAGGGTATCAGGAATTCAGTGACAACCCCTCCAGTGGTGATAACTCCGATGCTATTGTTGCTATTGTTCCAGTCAGTGAACCAGAGATTTCCATCCGGCCCTGCAGTGATTGCAAAGGGAGCGTTAAAAACGTTAGGCAATGGAAATTCAGTAAGCACACCGGACGTGGTAATTCGTCCGATTCTATTAGCATTAAATTCAGTGAACCATAGATTCCCGTCCGGCCCCGACGTGATTCCACGAAGACCATTAAGGCCAAAGGGTGGAAAAGCAAGAGGAACTGGAAATTCAGTGATGACGCCTGCTGTCGTGATTCGTCCAATACTGTTGGCATTTTCTTCAGTAAACCAAAGATTACCATCCGGCCCTGCTGTTATAAAAAAAGAGCCGCTCGTGGGTGTCGGAATTGTAAACTCATTGATTGTGACAGCCTTAACCGGCGACGAAATAAACAATACTACAACAACAAAAAACATAGAGGATAATACAGGATTTAGGCCCATGATCCGGTTGCAATACATTCTTACAATGATCTAACCTTCCACGATAGGCGAATTATTGGAACCCCTTGCCATATCCCCGCTTGCAAATCGTCATTCATAATACATTAGTGGGTAGGTGAAATCAAGAGCCGCATATGAACAAATTTCGGAAGGGTGACGTCCCTATTGCGCGACTGGACAATCTCTTAGCTGATCCTGTCCGGCAGTAAAGACCAAATATCTGTTCCAGGAATCTTGTTCACACGAGCAGACTCTTAAGCTCCTTTTCCCGGACGATCGATTCGATCTCTTTTTCAAGGATATAGGGGTCGAATGGCTTTTGCAGGAAGAAACATGCACCGGCGTCGAGAAAGGAACTCTCCACCGTATCCCAGGCGCTCATCGCAATGATGGGAAGGTTTGCCCAGTGAGCCTTAGCCTGCTTGACGAATTCAAGGCCGTGCATTTTGGGCATCAGGAAATCTACGATGACGAGGCCATATGATCCATGCTGGTCCATGAGCTTTAGCGCTTCAGCCCCATTGCCTGCGTAATCAGCCTGATAGCCGTTGACGACGCAAAAATCAACGAGGCATTCCCGCAGTTCTGAATCGTCTTCAACGACAAGGATCTTAAAGTTCTTTTCTGTCATCGCCGTGCTCCTGTGTACAATTCAGGCAGGGATCGGCCTGCTAGCCTTCCCTTTTCACTGAGATCGATAATTAAGGGGCTGAAGCAGCGGCGTGGCGTGGTTGTCGATAGCAAGACAATAGGCAGGTAACAGTCCGAACGATGAATGATGATCATCTTAGCATCCCTCCCCGATGAATCTTAATCATAAAAAAGTTTGCACGACTGCCGAAAAATACTTAAACCGGTTTCGATCTGAAGGTTCTACGTGTCAGCAATGTGCCTTTGAATCCCCTGGGTAGTCTTCCCCTTCAGCTACTTGACAATATGTTAATGACTTAGCCCGTAATTGTAAAGAGAAAAATACACATGGGCTTATCAGAACTTATAGCGTATCCCGCCCTCGATCCATCTGCCGGGGTTCTTCCAGTCCGAAAACATATATTGAGACGCATTGGACAGGTTGTGGCCGGTCACAAAGATATCAATACTGCTTTTATCCCGTGAAAAGACCTTCTTTGTCAGACTCAGATCGCTCACAAAGGCATATTTGCCCCCGTAGATCTGTTTATCCATGTCCCACCGGATAAGTCTGCCCTTTAATACAGCCGTAAAGGACTTATTGTCATCATACAGGATGCCGAGGTCATAGGTCTCTGCCACGGTGCCCAATAACTTTTCGCCGGTGACCTGATCTCTGGCCTTGACCATGCATACCCCGGCGCTGAACGAGAATTTATGTATTGGGACCGTCCTGACCTCTATCTCGAACCCGTCCCGTTTCACCCGGCTCTTATTGACGTAGGTATAGTTCCCGTCCGGCAGCAGGCTGTATTCAAAGGCATCGGTTATCCTGTGCGAAAAAAGGCTTCCCTTTATCCGGAAATATTTTACCTCAGAGGTCTCGACCCCTGCCTCAAAAGACCGGATGCGTTCGCTCTTCAGGTCAGGGTTCCCGGTAAATCCGACCCGTGAAAATGCGGTCCCCAGTGCAGCGATATTAAATCCCCTGGCGGCAAAAAATCTGAGCAGGGTCCGCTCACTGAGTCTAACCGTAATGCCCAGGCTGGGATCCAGAAGGTCCTGGTTCCTGAGAGAGTCATACCTGACGCCGGGCGTAATGGTAAGCCGGCCGAGAGCGATCGTGTCATTAAGATACACAGCAGACTGCGTAAACTTCTGCCTGACAAATTGAGGATCGGCCGCACCCCTGCTCTCGTCATATCCATGGTCATAATCAGCGCCTGCCGTTATTGTATGTATGCCGGCCTTTGAAGATATTTTAAGGCTTGCCCCGTCGGTCCTTTCATGGTTGCCAGCAGGGCCGGAATCGGTCAATTCGCCCAATGAACGGTATGCATTGAACGTATGATGTCTCTTTTCCCTCAACGAAAGGTTCAATTCACTTGTGTTGCCGATGCGGTACGTCCCGGACAGGGTAAAGAAGACGGTCTCAACGTTATAATGCTGTCTCAGGTCCGGGGGGAAATATTTGAGATCAAAGGCTTCAGTTCTAATATACCAGGAACTGAACTGAAGGCTGAGCCTCTCGGTTAGCTCATACCCGAGTTTCAGATAAAGGTTATTGTCCTGCAGCCAGGTTTTGGGACCACGACCGTTGGAACCGAGATTGCCTCCGGTTGCATAGTAGGAGAACTTGCCGGCACTGCCGGAAAATTCAGCTCTCGTATCGGTGGTCCTTCTCTCTCCCAGGGATGTCGTGACCAGCCCGTCCAGTTTTGCCGGACCTCCGGATTTTGTGATGATATTTATTACGCCCCCCAGGGATGAGCCCCATGAGGACGACGCAGGTCCTTTTATTATCTCGATCCTCGAAATATTCTGAACCGGGATCTCCCCCGCATAAGCCCAGCCCTCGACGAGATTATTCATGGTAACCCCGTCCATAATGATACGGACATGCTCATACTTGGACCCCTGAATGGAGGCAAAGAACGTTCCCCCCGGGAAGGTCAGTGTATCATGGCCGGCCCCGACAACAATATTTACCACGTCGGAAAGGGTATGGGCGTTCATCATTTCGATCTGTTGGGCTGTGACGACCGTGATATTCTCCGCAACCTGGGATAAGGGCTTCGGAAATCTGGTAGGGGTTACGACGACATCATCCTCATAAAAGTACATGAGCAGAAATGATTCCTCTGTCTGGCTCGCAGCAAAAACAGAAGAACCAAGAACCGAAAGAAGAACGAACGCTGAAAGCAGACCTGATAACCCTTTTATCAAAGCAGGTGCCTACCCTTTAAAAGACCTTGAGGGCCAGACAGACCCAGAAAAAGACAGGACCGGCAAAGGTGACGCCGTCGATCTTGTCGAGGATGCCGCCATGCCCGGGGAAGATGATGCCCGAGTCCTTTACCCCGGCATCGCGCTTCAGCATCGACTCCACGAGGTCCCCGATGATCGTCGCCGCGCCGACGGCAAGCCCGAGGATAAGGGCCTTGACGACCGGCAGCTGCGCAACGAGGGCGTACTTTATGAGGACAGCGCCGAGGATACCGCCGAGCAGCGACCCCACAGCGCCTTCCATCGTCTTGTTCGGGCTCATCGCCTCATAGAGCTTATGCCTGCCGATGCCCTTGCCGACATAGTAGGCCATACTGTCGGCTGCCCAGACAGACCCGTAGAGAAGGATGATCCATTGAGGCGACCGCATCACCAGATTCAGCTGAAAGGTCAGAAGCCCCGGAACGTAGACCAACCCCAGCATGACCGTAGCGATATGGAGCATGGAGGATTCAGGGTCACGGGACAGAAAAAGCCTGAGTGCAAGGAACATCAGGGCGGCGATCAGGTAGAGGTTGAACATATTTCCGAGGGACATGAACGAGGCGACCATGAGGCCGATGCCCCAGGCAATGCCGAGATATTTCATGACCGCATGCAGCCGGAACATGGAATAGAATTCGTAAAGCCCCAGCGCGGCAACGGCCGTTATGAGCCAGCAGGAATAGATGACCGGGAGCTTCATCACCGCCAGATATAACAGGGGGACGACGATGATGGCGATGATGAGCCGCTTAAGATGCATCGGACCTCACCGGTATCGCCCCAAAGCGCCTTTCCCTTCCCTGGAAATCACGCAGGGCGCGCACAAACTCCTCTTTATCGAAATCGGGCCAGAGGGTGTCCGAAAAATAAAGCTCCGCGTAGGCGCTCTGCCAGAGAAGAAAATTGGAGAGCCGCCTCTCTCCGCTCGTCCTGATGATGAGGTCGGGAGGCGGGATGCCGGCAGTGTCAAGGCAATCGTTAAAAGACTCTTCGGTCAGGTCTTCCGGCCTGCCGGCTGTGGTCATAAGCTTCCTGACGGCCCGGACGATCTCGTTCCTGCCGCTGTAGCTCAGGGCCGTGACCAGGGTCATGCCGCTGTTGGAGGCGGTCTTCGCCTCGGTATCCCTGATGAGCGCCTGTATGTTCTCCGGCAGCCGCCAGATCTCACCGATCGCCCGGTAGACGATGCCCTTTTTCATAAGGTCCGCCATCTCTTTTCGCAGATAGAGCTCAAGGAGCTTCATCAGCATCGAGACCTCTGATACCGGCCGCTGCCAGTTCTCCGTTGAAAAAGTATAGAGCGTCAGGCACTTTATTCCCAGTCCGGCCGAGGTCTCGATGACCTCTTTTGCCCTTTCAGCGCCGACCCGGTGGCCCTCGATCCGCGGAAGACCCCTCAGCTGGGCCCAGCGTCCGTTGCCGTCCATGATGACGCCGACATGTAAAGGCAATTCGCCTGAAAGACTCACGTTCTCACCGTCCCTTGATCGAATAGATATAGAGCATCGAACCCAGCGGATTTTCGCCCTTCAGGATATTCTCGAACTTGAGCCCCATAAAGGGACTTGAGAGCACGATGACTTTATCACCGGCGACGGCATAGTCCAGCAGAGCACCTTTTATCCCGTCGATCATGGCCCCTTCTTCCATGGCAAAACCGTTCCACCAGAAATTCCTGATCGCTGAACTCTTGTAGCCGACCGTCCTGACCGCCTCGGCAAGAGGGATCCTGGTGACGACCATGATCTCCCTCTGTCTCTGGAGCAGTCTGTCCTTCACCGACCAGACCTCGGGGTCGAGATAGCCCGCGGGTGACGTTTTTGCAAAGCTGGATATAAAGCCGCCGGTCGGGGCAGCGCTCTTCCAGGTCCTCGTCCCCTTGTCGTCGTAGAGGTTCAGATAACCCTTTTCATCATATGCAAACACAAGTTTTTCTTTTGAGGGACCTTCAACGAATACGAAGTCGTAGATATTGACCCCTTTGGGGGTCCTGACCTTTTCGCCGGTCCTGAACTCTCCGTTCCAGACAATGTTGAGGATATCCTTACTGAACCCGTCGTTGGCAGAATAGGCCTGCGCGATGAGCCCGTTGCCGCTCCTTCTGAGAAAGTGCCTGGTCTCCCATAGCTTCGTAAAGCCCGAACCGTTAAATTCATAGACAGAGGAGACCACCTCATTGTTCTTCATCGAGGTGACCACCACCTCGTCCTTTCCGTTCTTGTTAAGGTCAACGGTATCGATCCAGAGGTGATCATCAGTGGCGGACCCTTTGATCTCCCATAAGGGCTGCAGATCGGTCCCGGGCATGTAGACGCGAATGTCCTTGCCGTTGCTGATCAGGAGTTCCTGCCGTCCATCCCCGTCAATGTCGGCCGACGCCACGAACCTGCCCCTGAAGGACAGATCGAACGTCATGACCGGGTCCCCGCTCCCCGGCGAGAAAAGGCGTTCGCTGAATCTCAGTTCCTTCGAAATATCGGCCCCGATCTTTATCTCCGTATCCAGAAAGAGTGAACCGTCAGAGACCCAGTACGCGCGCTCCCTGAAAAAAGTTGTCTTGTCCGCCTCCCGTGCGGTCAGGATGACGGCAACTTCAACGCCGAGCTTGGCGGCCTCGGCCAGCACGGTCTTCTCATCGCCGGTCTCGAGGGCAGTATCGACCATCTCTATCCTGCCCGAGGACTTCAGCTTCCGGTAGAGGTCATCCGCAAGGTACCAGTCCATCCCCTTGTCCTGACAAAAAAGCATTCTGACCCTGGTGTCCGACAGCCTCACCCTGTCGCCCGGCCGCGCTTCACCCGTGATCATCACCCCTGAGGATGAGTCAGCCCCGGCCTCTTTTGTCTGAAACACCCCAACGGCCGCCTCGACCTTGCCGATAACCTCCCGGGTCACCGGATGCAGGAACGGTTCGCCTTCCCTGAGGGCCTTCAGCCTCATGCCGGGCTTCAGCCCGTCCTTGTCGGAGAGCGTCACCGTGACCTTGCCGGATACGACGCTCAGGACCGTGCCTGACATCGGCTTAAAATATGAAAGGGTCGTCTGTGAAAGTTTTGTTATCGGATCATCCTCTGCATGGGCAAGGGAGCCGAGCAGCAAAAAGCATAATAGAACTATCCCTGATCTTCTCAATGTGTATCCTCCAAAAAACGAATCGTAAATTCAAAATCCTTTTTTCCATTCAGCTTAAGGGCATGCACGAAAAGAAGCGCGGTGCCCTGGTACAGCCTTTCGATCCCCTGTTCAGACAACGATATGGTCTCGACCGGATAATGCCAGAGGCTGACCGGTTCCCGGAACGCAAAGACCGTTCTGAGCTTCAGGTAGCCTTCCGTGAGTGCAAACTCTTTCAGGTTGTTATGGGTCCCCATGCTCCTGATGGAGAGGGTCTCTTCCCCGGTCTGTATGTTCGCATACGGTGACCCCAGCAGCGAGACATTCATCTCCTGGGCAAAGATGCCTGAATAGCTGCCTTCGAGCGTATAGGCTATGGTCAGTTCGTTCCTGCCGGTGATCGTGATCCGTTTATCGATCCGCATCGGCCTCTCCAGGATCGTCCCTTCCCGGGTAAAGGTAATGATCGTGTCCCTGGTCTTCCGGATGCAGTCCATCGCATAGGGGGCCCCGATAAAATCACCCAGCTCTTCATAGTCTGATTTTGCCACTGCCTGCAGGTCTGTCCCTGACGACAGGAAATGATCAAGCAGAGAGGCCCTGCGGTACGCATCAAAAACAAGATAATCGGCCAGCCCCTCCTCTTTCAGCACCAGTTGCTCATGGATGGTCTTTGTCGCATCTCCGGCCGCTTCCGTGGCCCTGGCGATCTTCGAATGATAGGCCTCGGGCCTTCTTGAGAGTATATCGAGTATATTTACCGGGTTCTTTTTCAGGGAGATCTCGGTGAGGCTGCCGCCGAGTTCGGTCGCCACGACCGTAAGGTTCCTGGTACTGACAATAACCTCCTCGTGGCCGTCGCAATCAAAATCAGACTGGACGATCCGCGGATATTCCTTCAGCACGTCCCCGGCGAGCGATTCGGCACGAAGCAGGTGCCGGTAGAGCGCCGATCTCAGGTGAGGCAGGTAGAGTCCGCCAAAGACCCCGTGCCAGTAAGCATCGTTGCACTGCCCCTTCCATAATTCATCAAGCGCCTTTTTGCCTTTCACGCTGTCCGTCTTCAGCGCTTCGTGGACCTGGCCGCTGATCATGCTCATGCGCTTGTGCAGATGGTTTGCCTCAGGATATTTCACCATGAACGAACGCCATATGCCCCCCCTGAGAAGCGGTTTCGACCGCTCTCCCATGACCTTTGAAAGTTCCTTCAGCACATATTCATACTCCAGGGCTGCCTCTGAAGGCAGTGTCCATTCACCCATTTCACGGTATGAGGCGGTCGGCAGGTAGACCCTCCCCAGAGGCCGGAACCGGGCATGATAATCGCTGAAGGTCGTGGTCTCGATCCAGTCTGAGTTTCTCCTGAGCTCGGTGAAGAAATTATTGAGCCACCCGTCCTCATAACAGTGCTTATAGGTCTTCGGCCATACGCCGAACTTTTCACCGTCATCGGCCATGGTCAGCAGGGGGTCGCCGCCCCGCATATAGATGGACCTGAAATAGGAAAAGAGCTCGTCAACCGACCTAAACGGTATAAAGTAGCGTAACTTCTCGCTCCCCGGGAAGACGCTGACGACAGATCCCTCATCCTCAGTGTTGTAGTACCCCAGGAGGTCGCCGTCGACCAGACCCGTCAGTTTGAAGTGATAATCGTCCACCGGGAGATAGGAGATATTGGCGCGGGCGATGAACTTCGGCATCTGCGGCTCCCAGACCCTTTCCGCAAGCCACATGCCGCGGGGATCATAGTCCATATGCTTTTTAATGAACCCCGAGAGAGCGGTGATCTGGCTCACCCTGTCCTTTTCAGGGAGGACCGACAGGATCGGTTCATAGAACCCGCCGGACAGGATCTCGACCCGCCCGTCAGAGACGAGCGACCGTATCATACCGATGGCCTCGGGGTGATGGTCATTGATCCAGGAAAGGAGATACCCGGAATAATGGAGCACGACCCTGATCTCGGGATGTCCCATCAGCGTCTCAAGGAACGGGAGATAGGACTTCAGGTAACAGTCCTCAAGGACATGGTCGAAATTGCCGACCGGCTGATGGTTATGGAACGCTAAAATAAGATGAAGTTTCGACATTATAATTTAGTAGTACAGGACCAGATGCCTCGTTCGTCTACAGTTTCCTCCGGTCAGAACTCTGCTTTATGTATGGTCTTACACTATACCACAAACAAGAATACGGTTTAAAGCATCAGGAGGCCCGGTATTGAGCTGAATGCCGGGGGACTGTTTCAGAGTATGACGAGGTTGTCCCGATGTATGATCTCGTCGGAATATTTATACCCGAGGGACACTTCGATCTCCGAGGACTGCCTGCCGCTGATCTTCCTGACATCCTCCGACGAGTAATTGGTAAGACCTTTTGCTATGCGTTTGCCCCTGGCATCGGCGCAATAGACCGGGTCGCCCGGCTCGAATTCGCCGGAAACCGAAACGACCCCCGAGGGCAGGAGGCTCCTGCCCATCTCTTTGAGCGCCCTGACAGCACCGTCGTCAAGGACGAGCGTGCCCATTGCACGGCTGCTGTAAGCTATCCAGCCCTTCCGGTGGGATATCCTCTGGCAGCAGGGCCCGAAGACCGTGCCCTGCTGCTTTCCCTTCATCAGCGAGACGAGCAGTCCCTTTTTCCCGCCGTTGACGATAGAGACGCAAATGCCGTGCGACGTCGCCTTCCGGGCAGCAAGGACCTTCGAATACATCCCTCCGGTTCCGACCGCACTGCCGGCTCCTCCGGCCAGCTTTTCGATCGCGGGGGTGATCTCCGCGACGAGAGGTATCAGTTCGGCCGCGGCATTGACCCGCGGGTCTTCCTTATAGAGCCCGTCGACATCAGAGAGGATGATGAGTTGCTCTGCCTCGATCAGGATCGCCACCAGGGCGGCAAGGTTGTCATTGTCCCCGAACTTTATCTCATCCGTCACCACCGTGTCGTTCTCATTGACGATCGGGACAACCCCATAGGAAAGGAGCGTCTGAAGCGTGTTCTTTGAATTGATATAGCGTTTGCGGTGGGAAAGGTCATCGCGGGTCAGCAGGACCTGGGCGACCTTGGTGTCATGTTCGCCGAAGCTCTTTTCATAAGCCCACATGAGGCTGCTCTGCCCGATCGCTGCGGCGGCCTGCTTCAGCTTTATGTCCCGGGGCTTTTCCGTAAGCCCGAGCTTCTTCATGCCGGCGGCAACGGCCCCCGACGAGACAACAACGATCTCATATCCCGTGCCCTTCACCGCGACGATGTCGGAGGCAAGGGCCAGGATCCGTTTCATATTCAGGCCTTCCTGCTTATCGGCCAGGATATTGCTTCCTATTTTAACAACTATTCGTTTCATCCCGAAGATTATACCGTACCGGGCGTCCTTTGTCGATACGAAGTCAGACCACGACCTGCAACTGAAGCGTTACATGAGGAATACAAATTTTATTGAATTGGGCGCACAGGGAGATTACGAAAAAAAGAAGCTGAGGGAACTGGAAAAAGAGATACTATGCCTTCAGACAGGTCCGGAGGTCTGGCAGTTGGCCAAAACTCTGGCCCAGGAATGCAGAAAGAGCGGCCGAACGGCTCCGTCTGCTGATCTGATAATAGCAGCCTGCGCCCTGTATAACCATGCAGCAATAGAGCACTCTGATGATCCTATTGACAGGATTCTCAAAGTCAACGCTGCCGCAAAAAGAAAATCATAAAACATGAGACAGGGCACAAGCCCCCTCTTTTAATTCTGACACCACATTCTAAACTTTCGTCTTCTTCCTGGACTTCAGGTTAATGACCTAAGCGAGCCCTGATACTTATTCTTGTAAATCATCAGTCTGCTGCAAGATCAAGCAGAGCTGTAGAAAAAGTGGTATGGTCATAGCCCATTCATAGCCTATCGTGAACTTCTGCAAAGTTCCTTTCGCAGGCGTTATTGAATCCGGATAATGTTTACCCTGCTAAAATTTGTCACCACAAGAGTTCCATTGCTTTGGGCAATATAGAATGCAATTTTGTCGCCGGCGGCACAATTAACCAAGCCAGTTGAAGCAATCTCTTTGGTCCAGGGACCGTAAACGATATTGGCTCCAGAGTTGCCGGCTTGAATGCCGTTCTTGTGTGTGCGCATGCTCACATAAGATGCTGTCCCGCCCCCCACTGAATAATTATAGTGAAAAAGATACAATCCGGCATTGGTGACGGTAAAGGAGGTCGCCCCATCAGGGGTGATATCAGTGCCAGTGATGCCCGAGGCGAAATTCGTCAGATTAAAGGGGATATATGAGCCCTGGATTAAAGTAGGGGTAGAGTTCGCAACTCCATCGTAATAGGCACTGGCGAGAGAACCCTGTGGCCCGGTAGCCCCAGTCGCCCCGGTGGGTCCCTGTGGGCCGGTGGCACCAGTCGGCCCGGTTAAACCTACAGGACCCTGAAGACCTGTTGGCCCAGTGGCACCCGTTAAGCCGATCGGACCCTGTGGCCCCATAGCACCTGTTGCCCCGGTGTCCCCTTTCGGGCCGCGCGGCCCCATCGGACCCCTGTCGTCAACGCCAACCTGCAGCCCGTAAACACCCTTCACCTTAAACCTCATCGGATCTGATCCGGGGATGAGCTCAAGATCCACATCCACATACTTCGTGTCGTTGCTCACCCCGTTCATGGCAAGCTTTGGGATGCTCAATATGCCTGTCTCTGAGTTAAAGGTAGCCACGATGCCCAACCCGGGGGCAACCTCCTGTGCACTGTTGAGTTGAAACTCCATTCCTGTACCATCCGTTGCCTTCAGATAGGCATCATACATGCCTGACCCCGGAACATCCACCATATACAGATGCAGGTTCCCGTCGGATGAAAAGGTCGCATCTCCCCAGGCACTGCCCATTACTGTAAAAACAAGCAGAACAACCCTAACAACGGAACCGATATATCCCTTCTTCTCCTTTTTCATACTACCTCCCTATTAATTTCGGTATCATAAAATGCTGTCTTTTTTAGTGAATATAGTGAATCGTATATCAGGTCTTTTTTTTGGCTCACTGCGATTTTCTGACACATTGTATCACAAAAACTGCTTTTGAAATCTCTCTCCAGGTATTTCCGAAGGTGTCTTATTCTGGTTGTAATCTCGAAAAGTTTGCGGTTTCTTGAAAGTAGCGGATTGTCGATGAACTATTCTGACACTGTCCGCTAGGCCAGACAAGCGATAACATAAACTTATTAGAGCGGCAGGTACGGCTTTGGGTTTAGGCCGGGACCGGCGCATTCTCCTTTTGCAAAACGGTGGTAGCCGGCAGCGGCGATCATCGCGGCATTGTCCGTGCATAAGGCGATCGAGGGGATGAAGACCCCGATATTTTTTTGCCGGCACATTTCGATCATTGCTTTCCTGAGGCCGCTGTTGGCAGAGACCCCGCCTGAAAGGACGACCCGGGTCAGTCCCTGCTGCTGCAGCGCCGCTTCTGTCTTTCTGACGAGAACATCAATGACCGCAGACTGGAAGGACGCGGCAATGTCCCTGATCAGCCGGGGCTCAAGCGCTTCCCGCGCCTCTGTCTTGCCGGCCCTCCCGGCCCCTGCCCCCTGCCGCCTGACAAAATTGAGCACTGCGGTCTTCAGACCGCTGAAGCTGAAATCAAGGCTCTCGGGAAGATATGCCCGGGGGAAATCGATAGCACCGGGGTCCCCCTCAGCGGCAAGCCTGTCGATCACCGGCCCGCCGGGATATCCGAGTCCGAGGATCTTTGAGACCTTGTCATAGGCCTCACCGGCAGCATCGTCACGGGTCCTGCCGAGTTCGCGGTATTGTCCGTAATCCGTCGCAGCATACAGGCTGGTATGCCCTCCGGAGACGACCAGGGAGAGGAACGGAAATTCCGGTTTCGGCTCTTCGAGGAAGGCTGACAGCAGGTGTCCCTCGAGGTGGTTGACGGCAACAAGCGGGATACCCGCCGCATAACATACTGCCTTGGCAAAGGAACATCCGATGAGGAGAGACCCGATCAGTCCCGGGCCGTGACAGACGGCGACCGCAGATAGGTCCTTCAGGGAGATCCCGGCCGATCTCAGCGCCTCGTCGACCACCGGCATGATCCTCTCAATATGCATCCTCGAGGCGAGTTCCGGCACAATACCGCCGTATTTCGCATGGGTGTCGGCCTGGCCGGAAACGATATTTGATATGATCCGGTCCCCGTCCTCCACAACTGCCGCTGACGTATCATCGCATGAGGTGTCAATTCCGAGAATAAGCATGGGGTATTATATAAGAGTCAGGTTGACATTTTCATGCTGTTTGCATTACATTATTCAATCTAATTTTATAAGGAAGGTATTTCATCAGCAATGAAGACTCTGTTCGCAAAAAAAAGTGATATTCAGCAGAAATGGTATGTTATTGATGCAAAGGACGCCGTGCTCGGCAGACTGGCAGTGAAAATTGCCACCTTCATCAGGGGCAAGAACAAACCGATCTTCACCCCGAACGTCGATACCGGCGATTTCGTGATCGTGGTGAATGCCGATAAGATCAGGCTGACCGGCAACAAGATGGCCGACAAGGTCTACTACCATCACACCGGGTATATCGGCGGGATCAAGGCCCAGACCGCTCAGGAGCTTTCGGACAAAAGACCTGAGACGATCATCGAGAAGGCGGTATGGGGCATGCTCCCGAAGAACAGGCTCGGCAGGGCAATGATAAAGAAGCTCAAGGTATATAAGGGCCCTGAACATCCGCACCAGGCCCAGGCACCCGAAGTACTGCAATAAATAATAAAGGATTAAAGGAGTCTATATTTCATGGCAGAAATCAAGTATAACGCAATAGGCCGGAGGAAGACATCGATCGCCCAGGTCAGCCTCACACACGGAACAGGAAAGATCACCGTCAACAAAAAACCGATTGACACCTATTTCCCGAGGGAGACCCTCCGGATGATCATCCGCCAGCCGTTCGAGCTCATCGGCGCCACCGGCAAGCATGACATTACCGTCAGCGTCAACGGCGGAGGTCCGACCGGTCAGGCAGGAGCGGTCAGGCTCGGCATTTCACGTGCCCTGCTGAAGATGGATTCCGACCTGAGACCCAAACTGAAGAAGGAAGGGTTTCTCACCAGGGACCCGAGGGAAACAGAGCGCAAGAAATACGGGCTTAAGGGCGCACGGAAACGTTTCCAGTTCTCAAAGAGATAATAAGGAAACACTATATAGATTATCTAAAGGCCCGTTTCACAACGGGCCTTTTTTTATTATCATTTATTCTATTAAGGGTATCATAGAAGAGATTTATTGAATAGATATTATTCAGAAAATCTCCCCTCACCCCTCTTTTCCAAAGAGGGGCATTATTCCTCCCGTTGGAAAAGGGAGGGTAGGAGGGATTTTATAAATCAATGTTTCAAGACGGTTCATTAAGAACCAAAGGATAAAAATTATGTTAAACATTGCAATATGCGGCGCAAGCGGATATACCGGGGTCGAACTCCTGCGGATCCTGGCGCTGCACCCGAACGTCCGGGTCACCGCAGTCACCTCTGAAAGATCTGCAGGCAAAAAGGTCACCGCGCTTTTCCCCCACCTGGGTATGTACAGCAACCTCGAATATGAGCCGCTGGACCGGGAGAAGCTCCTGAAGAAGGCTGACCTCTTCTTCCTTGCCCTGCCTCACGGCGCCTCGCAGGAAGCGGTCAACTTCTTTTTCCAGGAGAAAAAAATGGTGGTCGATCTCTCTGCCGATTACCGGCTTGCCGATGAAAGCACCTACCGTCAGTGGTACGGCCTGGAGCATACCTATATCCCGGCCCTGAGAAAGGCTGTCTACGGCCTGCCGGAGATCTACCGGAAGCGGATAAAAAAGGCCCGGCTGATCGCCAACCCCGGCTGCTATCCGACGAGCGCCATCCTCGGCCTGATGCCTGCCCTGAAGAACAGGATCCTCGATACGGCACATATCGTCATCGACTCAAAATCAGGCACCAGCGGGGCCGGCCGCAAGGCCGACCTGGCGGTCTCGTTCTGCGAGGTCAATGAGGGGTTCAAGGCATATGGGCTGGGCGTGCACCGGCATACCCCCGAGATCGAGCAGGAGCTCTCAGGCCTCGCCGGCAGGAAGATCACGGTCAATTTTACGCCGCACCTGCTGCCGGTCGACCGGGGCATACTGACGACCATCTATGCCCCGCTGGCGAAGAAGATCAGCCCCGAAAAGGTCCTCGGGATGTATCAGAAGGCCTATAAATCAGAGCCGTTCGTGAAGGTCCTCACGCCGGGGGCCCTCCCGAACATCAAGAATGTCCGGGGGACGAACTTCTGCCATATAGGGCTGAAACTGGTCGAGCGCACGAACACCCTTATCATCGTCTCGGCGATCGACAACCTCGTGAAGGGCGCATCCGGTCAGGCAGTCCATAATATGAACCTCATGATGGGGTTCAGCGAAACCGAGGGGCTCAGGAACATGGCGCTGTTCCCCTAGCGTAGTGCGTCTTAAGTCTCTTTCCTTATGATTGTCATTCCAGCTTGTCTGGAATCTTTCAGAAGGATTGCGGATACCCAAACATCGGGCACAGGCAAGCGCAATGACAGCCATTTATACACTGTCACGGGGACTTTGGTAGTCACTTGCACTTATGTAAAGAAGCTTTGGAAATACTACACTTGCCACAGGAAAGGATACAACGATGGCACCCAAAGGTTATTTGTTTTCGACGGTCGAGGCTGCGGTCAAGAAACCGGGGAGAAAGGACATCGCCCTTATCGTTTCAGCCGTTGAGGCCGAAATGGCCGGCACCTTCACGACAAATGCGGTCAAGGCCGCGCCGGTAAGGGTATGTATGAAGAAGATCGCCTCCGGCACGGGCCAGGCCATTGTCGTCAACAGCGGCAATGCCAACGCCTGCACCGGCCTGCAGGGGATGAAGGACGCCCGGGAGATGATCAGCATAGTCTCGAAAGGGTCCGGCATCGGCCAGGACCTCGTCTATATAGCCTCGACCGGCGTCATCGGCATGCCGCTGCCGATGGACCGGATGCGGCAGCCGCTGAGGACGCTGGCAGGGGATATCGGCGGGGCAGCGCTCGACGAGGTCGCACAAACGATTATGACGACCGATACCTTTCCGAAGGTCGTCCATAAGCGGCTGAAACTCGGCGGGGTGAGCGGGACGATCTCGGGCATTTGCAAGGGCGCCGGCATGATAGCGCCGAACATGGCGACGATGCTCTGTTTTATCCTGACGGATTTTGCTGTCGGAAAAAAGACGCTGACTGCTGTCCTGAAAAGCAGCGTCGGCAGATCGTTCAACCGGATCACGATCGACGGGGACATGTCCACGAACGATACCGTGCTGATGATGGCAAACGGCCTGGCAGGCAACGCACAGTTCAAAACAGATTCCCTTGACCTCGCGAAGTTCCGCAAAGCGGTCGAAGAGATCACGTACGAACTGGCAGAACTTGTGGTGAAGGATGGCGAAGGCGCGACCAAGCTTGTCGAGGTGCTGGTCAAGGGGGCCCGTACTGAGCGGGATGCGGAGAAGGCGGCGTTTGCCGTGGCGAACTCAAGCCTGGTAAAGACAGCCGTCTACGGCAACGATGCCAACTGGGGCAGGATCATCTGTGCCGTCGGCTATTCAGGGATCCCGTTCAAAGAGGAGAAGGCAGACATCTTTTTCAACAACATCAAAGTGGTGAAGAACGGTCTTGCAAACAACAGGGACAAAGAAGCGACCGCGGCCCTGAAGGCAAAGAAGATCAGGATAACGGTCGATCTGCATGCAGGCCGGGCCTCGGCAAAGGTGCTGACCTGCGACCTGACCGAAGAGTACATCAGGATCAACGCCGAATACCGGACATAAAAAAATAGTTCGTCATTCCACGGCTTGACCGGGGAATCCAGTCTTGGCCTATGGATGCCCCGATCAAGTCGGAGCATGACAGTTAGTTACTCAATAGTTTCAAAGACTTTCTCATGCAAATCATCCTTAAACTAGCGCCATTCGGACCTGTTCCCCCTGAGTGCTTCTGACGCTCACGGAATATCGTACGAATCCAGCAGGCGAAAGAGTGCGCTGACGGCCGGTGAGTCTGCCGGCAGATCGAGGATCGCCCTGCCCTGCAGGTCATACTCGAAGATGTTCTGGTCCTGGGGAAGCATCGCCGCAACCGTCAGTCCCAACCCCCCGGCGTATTTTTTCAGTTCTTCCCCATCCCGGTCCGAAACGCGGTTGATGATGACCGCGTGCGCTGCAACGTCAAGGTTCAGTTCCTTCACCAGGTTCTGTATGCGCTCGGCGGTCTTGATCCCCCTGACCGACGGATCGCTCACGATCAGCAGCAGATCGACCTTATGCGTTGTCCGTCTGCTGAGATGCTCCATGCCCGCTTCATTGTCGATCACCACATACGCATAGGTCTCCGAAAGCTTGTCGGTATACTTCCGGATGATATTATTGGCAGCGCAATAACAGCCCGGGCCCTCAGGCCTGCCCATGACCATCAGGTCAAAGCCCTTTGCCTCGATGACCGACTGCTGGACCTGATAGTCAAAGAGCTGCTCCATCGCCATGCCGCCGGGGCGTTCACCGCCGCTGCGGATCGCCTCGAGCGACTCTTCCCTGAGGCCGCCGATCGTGGCATGGACCGGGACCCCGAGGGCCTCATTGAGGCAGGAGTTGCTGTCAGCATCGACCGCGAGCACCGGTCTGCCCTTTTTTTCCTTAAGGTATTTGACGGTCAGGGAGGCAACGCTCGTCTTGCCTGTTCCGCCCTTTCCCGCCAGCGCTATCACAAAAGCCATAGTGACACCTCATTGTTTTATTTTTTTTATTATAGCCTTTTTTTGTGAAAGACCGTTATGGTATGTTAAGAGTGAAACAGGTTTTAACTTTCCTGAAGGATCAGGTCACCATAAAGGTTCAGAAAAACATTAATGCTTCTATATTATAAATTTATCCGGTCCGCAAAACAGCAGGGCAGCAAGCCTGCCTTTATCGACACCTCTGCCGGCAGGACGGTCTCCTATTCGAAGGCCCTGATCGCTACTCTTATCCTCTCAAAGAAGTTCGACCGGTTCGATACGGGATTTATCGGCATCATGCTGCCGACCTCCGCCGGCTGCGCACTTTCCTACCTCGGTGCACTCATGAGCGGACGGACCCCGGTCATGATCAATTACTCCACCGGGATCGAAAGAAATATCCGTTATGCACAAAAGAGGTGCGGGTTCAGGACGGTCATCACCTCAAGGGCCTTCCTGGAAAAGATCAACTGCCCCCCACTGGACGACATGGTCTTCATCGAGGACATTATGGCAGGGGTCACCGCCACGGACCGTCTCAAGGCCGCTCTCCTGTCCAAGCTTCCGTTCACGTTCATACAGAAACGCATTTACCGGGGGCACCCCGACGATACGGTCGTGATCCTCTTTACGAGCGGCAGTGAGAAAGACCCAAAGGCAGTGCAGCTCACCCACCGCAGCATCGGATCGAACATCGACAGCTTCTGCAGCATGGCGCAGGTCACTGACCGCGACATCATTCTCGCGAACCTCCCTTTCTTTCATGTCTTTGGCCTGACCGTCAATCTCCTGACACCGCTTCTGATCGGCATGACGGCCATATCACATGCCAATCCGCTCGATTATAAAATGATCTGCAGCATTGTCCGCGAACACAAGCCGACCATCATGGTCGGCACCCCGAGCTTTCTGTCGGGATATGTCAGGAAGTCCGAACCGGGAGACTTCAGCAGTCTCAGGCTCGTTCTCTGCGGGGCGGACAAATGCCCGGACGCCCTCAGGCAGGAATTTCTCGAAAAGCACGGGATCACCCTCTATGAAGGCTATGGGGCTACCGAAACCTCACCGGTCATCTCGGTCAACCTCCCTGAAAAGAACAGACCGGGAAGTGTCGGGCAGGTATTGCCCGGAGTCGAGGTCAGGATAGAGAACTATGACACCGGAAATGACTGCGGGGTGGGCGAGGTCGGGAGGATCCTGGTAAAGGGCGACCTGCTCATGAAGGGCTATTTCGGCGACTTCGAGGAGACCTCAATGCGCATCAGGCACGGTTGGTACGATACCGGTGACATGGGTTTCATGGACAGCAACGGGTTCCTCTGGCATTCCGGCAGGCTCAAGAGGTTCGTCAAGATAGGCGGGGAGATGGTCTCCCTGGTGAGCGTCGAGAACGTCCTTGAAAAACTGCTCCCCGAGGGCGCCTCCTGCTGCGTGGTCGAGGTCCCTGACCCGGTCAAAGGGGCCAGGATAATAGCCGCGGTCACCCAGCCTCTGGATGAAAAACTTCTCCATAAGAAGATGGCCGAGCAGCTGCCGAACATTGCCCTGCCCCGCCAGTTCGTGGTGATGGAGGAACTGCCGAAGATGGGCAGCGGGAAGATCGATTTCCGCACCGTCACAGAAATGGTCCGGCACGTTACCGCACATAGTCCCGCTGCACAGAAAGAGAGATAACCGATGGTCCCCTATTTTTTGAACGCCAAAACCATTTCAGACGCATGGTTTCAGCTCATTTATAATATCTTCGACCATTCCTATGAGCAGAAGATCCAGAAAGGGTCCTTCGAAAAGGAACAGTACCGGCTGCAATACCCCGGCATGGCGGTGTATATCGAACACCCCGGCGAAGATATGATACCGGTGATGCCGTACGGGTCAAGCATCCCGTCCCCGACCACCATGGACTATATCGAGGATTATTTCGCGAATTATCTTATGGACCCTCAGCTTGCTGAAAATGAGACCTACAAATATGCCAGCAGGATCCATAACCCCATGCCCAAGGGCGGGACACAGCTTGAGCGGGTCATCGATATGCTGAAAGAGACCCCGCTGACGAACCAGGCGATCGTCGAGATCGGCTCGCCTGATGATCATGACGTCTGCATCGGCAATGACGGCAAACTTGACCCGCCCTGCCTCAGGCTGATCGATTTCAAGGCCATCCCCGAAGGCGGCGAGCTGACGCTTACCGTGAGCTGTTATTTCAGGTCGTGGGACCTCTGGGCAGGTTTCCCGACGAACCTCGGCGGCATTGAACTGCTCAAGAGGTACGTTGCCTGCGAGGCCGGGCTCAGGAGCGGCCCCATGTTCGCCTACAGCGCCGGCGCACATATCTACGGCTACCAGGAAGACATTGCGCGCCTGAGGACCCTCAAGCCGAAGCAATAAGGGCATATTTCTCCGGGATCATGTGCCGGTATTTTCCTGGCCTCTGACTTCCACTAAGTTATTTTTGCCTTGCCAATTCCCGGATATTTTGATAATTTATCAAAGTCATTCGTTACCGGTTTGATAAAATCAGATCAGCGGGGAACTATATCATAAAAAAGCCTGAAACGACACAGCCCGGTTGCCCTCCTACTGCCGTAGGTCTCAGGACCATTCCCATATTTTCTCAGCTCTCCGAAAAACAGCTTGAGCCCATCCTGTCGCAGTGCAGACAGATCACAAGGCCGAAGGGAACGGTCATCATCCGCCAGGAAGAGGAAAGCGCTGATCTTTATTATGTGCTGGGCGGAGAACTGAAGGTCTCACTTCTCCACGAGGACGGCAGAGAGGCTGTCCTGGCAGAGCTCTCCAGAGGGGATTTCTTCGGTGAGATAAGCTTTATCGACAACAAGGCACGCTCGGCCACCGTGACCGCACTGACCGATGTACAGATGCTCTTTCTGCCGGGTAAGCACTTCATCGGCGTTCTGCGGGAGAATGCGGATATCGGGATCAGCATCCTCTCGGTGATGGGGAAGCGGCTTAGGCGTTCAAATGAGGCAATAGAGACACTCACCTTCCTCGACGTGACCGGCCGCGTCTCAAAACTGCTGCTTGAACTTGCCTCTGTCCATGGAGAAAAGAATGCCGATGGCTCCATCCGGATAAAGGGGATCACCCATCAAAAAATAGCCCTCCAGGTCGGGGCATCCCGCGAGGCGGTCACCAAGACCCTGCAGTCGCTCGAAGAAAAGGGTCTGATCAGCGCCAAAAGAGGAGAGATCATCATCTTACGCCGGTAATACGTATTGTGCATTTTCCCTTTACTCTTTCAGTCTCCGGAGGGATGTTATATGTATGTCACGGGTGGGAGCAGGCGGCCAAATATGTTATTATGTTACGGATCAAAAGATCATGGTTCCCCGCGGGACCGGTGGAACATTCGTGACCATGGATCGTTATGGAGGAAAATAATGAAAAGGCTGCTGGTTAGCTTCTCTTTGCTGCTGACGTTGCTCTCGGCCTTTTCTGCCTGGGGCATCGAATTACGGCAGGTGCAACCCGTCACTCAGCAGCCTGCTGCAGCCAAACCGGTCATAGCACCGGTTCTCGTCCCGGATATCCTGAAGGTTGCGGTACCGCCTGAGGCTCCGGCCCTGTTTGTCACCCTTACCCAGGGAAGGTCTTACGCACTGAAGCTATCCACAAAGAACTTTGATCTGAGCAAACAACTGAGCTTTGGAGACGGCGTTGTCCTGCTGGACAAGCCGGCAATGAGCGGGACCGAGGTGACGCTGAACATCAAGGTGAACGCAAATGCCCCTGTCGGAAAACATGCTATCGTTATAACCTCAGGCACGCAACCCAAAACAGCGACGGCCTACCTGAATGTTGCAGCGGCAACGGTTCAACCGGTAAAGATACAGCCCCTTATAAAACCGGCTGCTGAAGCTCCGGTCAAAGAAATTACGATACAACCAATAAGCGGAGCGCCGAAGGCTGTGATTACTCCGCCTCCTGCGAATGAGCCGGTAAAAGATATAGTAAGACTTCCCCTGCCGCCCAAGCCGCCTGTTGCGCCCGTGGCACCTATTGCAGGTGCAATAAAGAAAGACGCGGCAACAAAGATCGGCAGCGAGCCGGTCAGGGTCGAACCCCGGCAGCTCCCGGTGAAAGACCTTGTTAAGCTTAATCCTCAGCAGGAGCCGTCTCTGCCGGTCGCGGGAAGGAAGCCTCTTGAAACAGTCAATAGATCAGAGGCTGCACCAGTGACAAAGCCCGCGCCGAGACCGGTGCCCGTTGCCGGCCCTCCACCAGTGCCTCCGGCCCCACCATTGCCGAGGCCCGTGTATACTATGCCTGCCTCTCCCCCCCAGACTGCTGTTCAGCAGGCCCGTACAGGAGTTCCTTCCGCACCTGCTGACAGAGTGCCGGCGCCAGGCATTCCTTCAAGACATATGCGTGAGGTATCCGGCTTTAACTTTACCGGTAACATGGTCACTCGCTCCCGCGAGGTCCCGAACGTTGATTTTGCAGGGAGTCCCGTAAGTTATAGCCGTGAGATCTTGAAAACTGACTTTATTGGATCGCCGTAAGAAGAAAGGATAGGGAGAAGAAGATGAAAAGGATGCTGTGCATAATTTATCTTGCCGTGATGATCTCGGGCCTGCCTGCTGGAGTTGTTTACGGCAGTGAGGCTGACGGGTTGTTCGATCTTTGGGTGAGGGGCAAGCTCACAAACCCGGAAAATCAGGGGCTTGCAAATTATGATGTCAGATGGGGGACCGCCGGAGTTAATTACTTCACGAAGGGACAATGGCAGATGCTGCCCGGTATGCCGGACAGATGCAAAGGCAGCGATGACATGGCCTATCGGGGTAATGCTACCGCAATCGAGCCGGGACGGACAGATGCCAACGGCAACTACTCCTTTGGGTTCAAGTTCCTGCTGGTCCCCGGGTCTGATTGCGAGAAGCTCTTCGAACAGACCCCCATCGACAGGAGTTATTTTAACAGCATGGTCCGTTTTGAACCGCGCGCTGCATCGGCCTCTCCGCTGACCTTTACACCGAAGTAATGAAAGATCGGGGATAATGAAAAAAGTCGGCCGTATGCCTGTTCCGGATGGGGATATACATTATTTTTTTGAGATCACTGAGGAGGGAAAGATGAGATTATTTTGTCTGAGCACACTCCTGCTCTGCCTGATGCTCTGCCTGCCGGCGGCATATGCCGCGGAGCAGCCTGCTGCGGGGGCACAGCCGGAACCGCAGGCGTGGGTCCGCGTGTCAGCACCTTTGGAAAATGCCGAGATAATCGGGAAGAAACCTGATATCACGGCTGAGTTCCTGGTACCGCTGAAAGCGGGCAGTCTGGTCATCATGGTTGACGGTACGGACGTGACCCAGATATCAGAGATATCTGAAAAAGGTTTTACCTATTCGCCGGTCATGGTCTTGCCCCCGGGAGGCCATACGGTCAGCATTACCGCCCAGGACCAGAACGGCGGGCAGCTGCAGAAGTCCGTTCCTTTCACCATCCGCCATACAAAGATGTTTGAAGAGGCCTATACGCAAAATGACCTGTCGGTGGTTTATGAAGAGAAGCTCACGACGCCTGAAGGCGACACATCTCCCCGTTCAAAGGTCCAGGGGAATCTTGCTTCCGAGACGAAGGTCAAGCGCAAGGAACTTGAATTTAATTTCAAGACTAACCTCAGATATTTTGACCAGAATACCCCTCTTGCCTTTGCCGGGCCGGGGGCTGATAAAAAAGGCATTAACCTCGTCAACTATCTCCTCCAGGGAAAATATACCAAGGACCAGTTCATGCTCCTGGCTGAGGCTGGAGATGTTCAGATCAATGAAACGCAGAATACCGTATCTGCCCTCGCCCGGAGGGGCGGAAGGCTCTCTCTTCAATATAATGACCTCAGCCTCAGCGCCTTTGTGGTGAAGAGCGAGAATATTCTCGGCTTCAGGGGTGGAACAGGCATCACGTTTGATGACAACGACCATATCCTCGGGGCATCGGCCGGGATCAAACTTCTCGACAAGAAGGTCGAGTTCAGGACCATCTTCGCTACCGGCGAGACCGCAGGCGGGAGCTCCTTTGGCTTTTCAACCGTCCCGGGGCGGACCAAGGGCGATGTACTGGGCCTTCTCCTGATAACCGACTTCCTGCAGAACAAATTGCGGACCGAATTCGAGACCGATTTCACCAGCTTTGACCCTGACATTTCCGATGAGTTCGGGTCAAAGAAGGACAGGGCCTACCGGCTGAAGGCGGGAGGCAGCATCGACACATATACCTACGAGGCCATGTATGAGTACTTCGGCAGGGATTACGCGGTCGTCGGGAACCAGATGATCCAGAAGGACAAAGAGGGCATCACGGCACGGGCAGGCGCCAGCTTCGGGGCCCACGCCCTTAACCTTAACTTCTCCCGGTTCAACGACAATGTGAAGGGTGACGAGCTCTTCCCGAAGATCACGAACATGCTGGCAAGCGTGGATTACTCCTTTAGCGGCATACAGCAGGTCCCCATCGGCTTCAACTTCCAAAAGAGCATCCAGGACAGCAGCCTGGAGCCGGCAGGGACCAGCCCCCTGCAGATGCATACCGGCACCGTCACCGGGAGGATCGGGTATACAAAGGACGCCATGAGCATCAATTTTATGACAGCCTTTTCAAAGATGGACGACCGGACCACAACGAACAACGACACCACGACCGCAACCTACACGCTGACGCCGGCATATAATACGCCGAACCTTGCGGTCAACCCTAATTTCTCCCTGAATCAGACCAAGAACAGCGTAACCGGCGTCAGGGCCGATACGTATACGATCAGCCTCGACCTGCGCTCGAAGTTCTTTAAAGAGAGGGTAACCTTTGATGTCGGCAGCACCTATAATATCACCAAGACGAGCGATAGACTGACCGACCTGAGCAATCTAACGGCAAACCTCAGGCTTGGATATCTGCTCGCAAAGAGGTTTATGGGGCTGGTGAACCCGACCCTCGCTGTCCGGGCGACCTATATGCAGATCACCGACAGGATCAACCATGCATCCGACCGGGACGCCTTTTCAGCCTTCATGGTCCTGACAACGGCTATTCCGTTCTCATTTTAAGGAGGAAACAATGAAAAAATATATACGGATCATTTTAATAACAGTGCTGATCCTGCCGTTCATACTTTTTGCCTTCGATACGTCGGAGGCCATTACGGTCACTGCCACTCCAAACCCTTCAGTCGCAGGGCAGAACGTAGCAATATCAGCGGCAATAAATTTTGCAGATGCGCTCGGCTGCACGCTCCAGGTAAATTACGGCGACGGGTCTCCTGTCAGTGACTTCGGCATTTGCGCGCCGGGGGCCCTCAACTGCACCTTAAACGGAGCCCATACGTACTCTACCGTAGGCACCTACACCATCAGCATCGGCAGCAAAGCCGGATTTTGCGTTGCCCCCCCGTCGGCACCAAATCCGGGCACGCGATCACTCGTTGTAAACTGCACCACCCGGGCGAATTTAAGCTCCACAACAATCCCTGTGGCGAGGAAAGGGCAGTCTTTCTCATACCAGCTTCCGATAACCGGGGGCATTCCCCCCTATTCAGTCAGTCTTTTGGCGGCTGCGCCTCCGCCCGGGCTGACACTGAGCACGACAGGTCTTCTTTCCGGGACTCCGACAACAACCGGTAGTTTCGCGATGCCGGTCCTGATCAATGACAGCTGTCCGGTCTTTATAACGCCGTCAGCCATACCTCTGACGGTCTCTGTCCAGTGCCCGGTGATAACGAGCCCTTCGCCAACAACTCTCACTGCCGCAACGATCGGGGTGCCCTATTCCTTTGTCTTTCAGGGATCAGGTGGTCAACCGCCCTATATCTTTCAGGACTTCGGTGATGCCGGTCCCTCCATTCCGCCGGGGCTGACCTTATCTTCCTCGGGTACGTTAAGTGGAGTTCCTCCGACGGCAGGTACGTTTGGCATGATCATTGGTATATGTGACTCGTGCGGCGGTTCATGCCTGGTCAGAAATTATTCTCTGACGGTCAACCCCTGCCCTGCCATGAGCATTTCGACTGCATCGCTGCCTCCCGGAACAGCCGGACAGTCCTATTTTGCTCAGCTGCAGGCCTCCGGGGCACAGGGAAGGCTCACCTACAACATTGCTGCCGGTCAATTGCCCGGAGGTCTGACCCTTGACTCCTCGACCGGCGCGATCAGCGGCATTCCTTCTGCCACAGGCAACTATTCTTTCACGGTCTCTGCCAGGGACACATGCGCATCCGGTCCGAGAACAGTACAGAGGGACTTCACACTCTCCGTGACAACGACCCCGTCAACCCCCTCGTGTGTCCCTCCCGTAATAACTTCGCCGCTTGAAATGCCCGCCGCATCGACCGGGCAGGCATATTCGGCACAGCTTCAGGCATCAGGCGGCACGCCGCCCTTAAGTTTCAGCCTTGCCGGCGGAACTCTGACACCCGGCCTCAGTCTGTCCCCTTCAGGAAACATTATTGGTGTACCGTCGGCCTCAGGTAATTTTTCTTTCTCCGTCAGGGTCAGCGACAGCTGTCCCGGCGGCTCTCAGAGTGCACAGGGCACTTTTTCGATCAGGGTGCAGTCGTCTTCCAGCGGCAGTCTTGCCGCAGTCACTGTGCCCTCTTTTTTCAGCGTCCCGCGGGGCAGAAACAGTTCAGCCGGCATAACGCATCAGTTCACCGGCGACCCGGCAACCAGGGTAACTCTCCAGTCTCCGACCGGAGTTTTCCTTTTAAACGGTGACATCCTTGATGTCAATGCCATACCTTTAACAGCGGTCGTCGCCAACGGGAGAGGACAGGTCTCTGAATCAGTTGTCATACCGGTCAGGATACTTGAGCGGGCGCTCCAGAGAGGCTCAAACCGCTTCACCTATGAAAGGGTATTTGAAGGCAGCGGCTTCAGCTATGTCTCCAATGTGAACTTCACGATCACCTCTGAGGCCGGGGCAGACTTTAGCCTGGTCAATATCAACCTTTATTTTGAGAACAGGAGACCTGAAATAACGGTCCTGCGAAATCAGACCGACCTGCAGGCCTTTGCCGACATCCGCTTCATGGGTTCAGGCCTGCTGCAGGGCTTCTGGGAAGTTGACGGCAGGGTCCTCAGCTATGTCAACCAGCACCTTACCTATGGATCGAATATCACGCTGCAGTCAAGGATGCCCGCGCTGCCAACCTTTGATCCGGGCAACCACGTGGTGAGGTTCGTTGTCACCAGGCCCGCCGCAACCATCCCTGTGCCTGAGGCATCCTATTATGTCACCCCGGATGAGGCCAGACCGAAACCGGTGGTGATCGCTCTTCTGGCGCCTGCCGACAAGGCGGCTCCTGATCGCCAGAAGCTGGTCTTCGAATGGGAAAAGTACGGCAGCGCCGCCCTCTACCTGGTGCAGTTCTTTGACGCGCCTGAGGCCAAGCCGATCTTTACGGCCTACACAAAGGACGGGACGTACAGCATACCGGCAACCTTCATGAACCGCATGTTCGAGGCCGGCAAGACGTATCATTGGAAGGTAACGGGCTACGACGCCAAGAACAACATCACCGGCGACAGTGCCCTGCGCTCCTTTATGCTGCAAAAGCCATAAGGCAAAGAAAGCATAGAGCTAAGAGCATAGAGTTTCAAAAAAGCTGGCAAGCCTGCAAGCTTACAAGCCGACCAGCTGGGTTATGAGTTAGAGAAAAAGGCGGGGTGGAGTATTCGAACGGATTCTTTTACCGATATTCCGGCAGAAGGTTTTGTCGGGATAAAGAGGTAAAAGCCTCGGAGGTCGATGAGACCGAGAATGAGAGAGAATACTCTGCCCTGCCTTTTTCTTACACTAGTTTATAAAAGACAGCCCGGGGGATTAACGGCTGCGTGAGGCCTCCATGGCCTTGCAGAGGGTCTCAAGGAAGGCTTGAAGTTCATACGGCGGGAGCAGTGTCTCCGGCACCCGATAATCCAGATGTGAGCTGGTGACGATCTTATCCACCAGACTGGTGACGGCAAAAGTGACCAGTTCCTCAGGGACCAGGCCTGCTGCATCTTCTATCAATAAGAACTCCGAGCTCCAGGAATCCTTTTTCGGAACAAGGGAGCGACAGGGAGATTCATTGAGTTCATGAGGGACCGCCCCCTTTGAGATCGCCAGAGAACAGATCTCGTACTTGATCCGCTGTATCCCGCTGACGATCGGATTGCCGCCAATGCCGAACCGCCACTTTGTAAGGGGAAAGAACTTCAGGATATTCATGCCGGAGCAATAAAGCAGTACATCCTTGTCCCCCCGTTTTTCGGGAAGTGCCGCAAAATAAAGAAAATCGTTGCTATAATCAAATTTTTTCATAGGGACCTGACCTTTCAGTGTGGATTGCTTATAGTGAGCTGACAACAGGATAGCAGCGTTCGCAGAGGTCAGGCCGGTCTGTAAATGTGCCGACCCTGACGGACCAGTTCCAGCACCTCTGGCATTTCTCCCCGGAGGCCCTATCAACCAGCACCTGAAGCCCTTCAAGGACGGTGCTGTCATATGCTGAACTTAGTTGGGCGCTGCTTATCGCTGCTTCGGAAACAAGAAAAAAAGATGAAAGAAAATCCCGGTATGGCTCGCAGAGCATCCGGTACTTTTCAGGCAGGGCAAGGGTTATCTTCGCCTCAAGCGGGTTGCCGATGAACTTTTCAGCCCTCTTGATCTCAAGGGCCTTGTTCACCTCGTCCCTGAGGAGGAGCAGGTCCTTCCATCTCGCTTCAAGCTCAGGGTCGACGAATTTTTCATTGATCCCGGGAAACCCGGCCAGAAAGACAGTTCCGCCGGCTGCCGCTCCCTGCTGCTCCCTGACATACCCCCAGACCTCCTCGGCGGTAAAAGAGAGCACAGGGGCCATAAGCCTGGTCAGGGAGGACAGGATCTCGGTCAGTACCCACTGGCTCGCCCTGCGCTCCACAGAGGCGGTCCCGGCCGTGTAGAGCCTGTCCTTCAGGATGTCAAGATATATCGAACTCATATCAATAACGCAGAAGTTATGGATCGCATGGAAGACCTCATGGAACTCGAACTCCTCATAGGCCTTCGTCACCTTCCGGATCAGGTTCTGCAGGCTGTTCATCGCCCACCGGTCTATCTCCTGGAGCCTGTCGCTATAATCGGCATTATCGAAATCGCTCGTATTGCCGAGCAGGAAGCGACAGGTGTTCCTGATCTTCCGGTAGGCCTCGGTCTGCCGGTTCAGGATCTCTTTCGACAACCGGATATCATCACGGTAGTCCTCAGCCGAGACCCATATCCGCAGAATCTCGGCGCCATACCCCTTGATGATCTCCTGGGGGGCAATGACATTGCCGAGTGATTTGGACATCTTCTTGCCTGAGCCGTCAACAACAAAACCATGGGTCAGCACCGTGCCGAACGGCGCAGTGCCCCGTGTGCCGACAGAGGCGAGGAGTGAGCTCTGGAACCAGCCCCGGTGCTGGTCGCTCCCCTCAAGATACAGGTCGGCAGGCCAGGAGAGCCGCTCGTCGGCCTCAAGGACCGCTGCATGGCTCACCCCTGAATCGAACCAGACATCGAGGATATCCATCTCCTTGCTGAAGTCTGTTGAACCGCATTTCCTGCAAACGTATCCGTCAGGGAGAAATTCTTCCGGCTTCTTTATATACCATACGTCGGCCCCTGACTGATCTACCTGCTTTGCGATGCCTTCGAGGACAGCGGCATCCTCGATGAACGCCTCGCAGCTTTTGCACCTGAGGGCGGTGATCGGGACGCCCCAGCTCCGCTGCCTGGATATGCACCAGTCCGGCCTGTTCGTCACCATACCCTGGATCCTTTCGCGCCCCCACTTCGGTATCCAGCCGACCCGGTCTATCTCGGCGAGGCATTTCCCCCTGAGGTCGTTATGACCGAGAGATATGAACCACTGCTCGGTCGCCCTGAAGATGACCGGCTTCTTGCAGCGCCAGCAGTGAGGATAGGAATGGCTGATCTTCTCTTCCTTTATGAGGGTCTTGTTGGCCGTCATGATCTCTATGATCGTACGGTTCGCCTTGAACACGAACTGTCCTTCAAGCTCGCCGGCCTGCTTTGTGAACTTTCCGCGGTCGTCGACAGGCACATAAATATCAAGCCCGTATTTCAGTCCGACCCGGTAATCGTCCTCGCCATGGCCCGGAGCAATATGCACGATGCCGGTGCCCTCTTCGAGAGAGACGAAATCACCAAGCACCGCCTGTGACTTCCGGTCGATGAACGGGTGGCTTGCCCGCATACCTTCGAGCTTCGAGCCCATGACCGTGCTCAGGACCTCCCCGCTGAGGCCGATGCGCTCCTGCAGCGCCGCTCGCCTTCCGTCTGCCACGATCAGGACCTCCCCTTCCTGCTCCACTGCCGCATACTCGAGGTCCGGATGAAAGGCGACAGCAAGGTTCGCAGGGAGCGTCCAGGGGGTTGTTGTCCAGATAACGACAGAGACCTTCCTGCCCTTCAGGGACGGAAGGTACTTCTCAATATTCTCCTGATCAACCCCGAAGGTGACAAAGACCGAGGGTGATTCCTTGTCAGCATACTCGACCTCTGCCTCTGCCAGTGCCGTTACGCAGGACGGACACCAGTGGACAGGCTTCTTGCCTTTATATGCATAGCCGTTTGCCATGAACTTGTTGAACTCACGGACAATAGAGCCTTCATACCCATACGTCAGCGTGAGATAGGGCCGCGCCCAGTCGCCGAAAACTCCGAGACGCCTGAACTCCTCCCTCTGGATATCGACGAATTCTGCCGCATATTCCCTGCAGAGCCGTCTCTTTTCGATAATATCGATGGAGTCCTTCTTATCTCCCAGATTCTTGTCCACCTGGAGCTCTATCGGCAGGCCGTGACAGTCCCACCCGGGTATGTATGGAGAATAAAAACCCTTCATTGACTTATACTTGACTATAATATCCTTAAGTATTTTATTAAGGGCATGGCCCATATGGATATGACCATTGGCATAGGGAGGCCCGTCATGAAGTATGTATCTTTTCCCCGACCTTCTGTTATGCTCCTGTATCTTCCCGTAGGTGTCTTCTTCTTCCCAATGCCTGAGCATCTCAGGCTCCCTCTGGGCAAGGTTTGCCTTCATGGGGAAGTCTGTCCGGGGAAGGTTCAAGGTATCTTTATAGTCCTGTGCCATGGGGTATAAATTACCACCCCATGCGTCGCAAAATCAAGCAGACCAGCGGGTGAAGACGTCAGGAAGGCTGAGGAAAGGGCTCACAACGGCGCCGGATGTACGATCAGAATGATGCGTGATGGGATCCTTCCGGGGACTCCTGTCTCTCAGGGTTGATGATCCAGATAGATCCGAACTCTTTTTCCTGATAGACCCTGGCCAGACCGAGCCGCAGCAGTTCCAGAAGCGACAGGAACGTTACGATAAGCTGGACCCTTGTGACATTGTCCTTAAAGACCTCTTCAAACCGTATACTGTCGGCCTCTTCGAGCATCCCGATAATGGCGGACATCCGGTCTTTAACGGTGAGGGTCTCTTTGGTTATGGTGCGGACCTCGGGAGGGGCGGTATCGAGTATCTTCTTGAAGGCACCGAGCAGGTCGAAGATGTTCACATCAAAGAGGTAGGGCTGTTCAGTCTCCTCCTCACCCTCTTCCTCCTGCGGAGACCTCCCAAAGACACGAAGGGAATCGTCCTCCTTCCCCTTCAGGATTGTCGCGGCATCCTTATAGGCCTGATATTCAAGGAGCCTCTGGACGAGTTCGAGGCGGGGGTCTTCCCTCTGGTCCTCCTCGGTCACCTCATCGACCGGCAGGAGCATCCTCGATTTAATATGAATGAGCGTCGCCGCCATAACGAGGAAGTCGCCGGCGATCTCAAGGTCCAGATCACGCATCATATCGATATACTGAAGATACTGGCCGGTTATGAACGATATCGGGATATCATAGATATCGATCTTGTTCTCCCTGATAAGATGCAGGAGAAGGTCCATCGGCCCCTCAAAGGCCGGCAGTTTTATTTTATAGAGTTCTTCCATGGCAATTGATCCGGACGATATTTTAACAGATTGCAGAGACTTTTACTGCGCGCTGACGGCAGGGTAGATAAGATGCAGTAGTCGAGAATTGCGTTGACAGTTAGCAGCTCAGAGAAGTAGCTGAGCCATGGTCTTCCGGTTAAGATAGTTTACCCAAACATCTTGACCTAAGGAGGAAGTACCATGACTCAAG
>SCQH01000097.1 GCA_004321925.1 Nitrospirota bacterium
CCTCAATGTCGCTCATGTCCTTTTTAACGACGACCACTCCCCTGACCATGCCCTGATCATCCTTGACAGGATAAAATACCATATATTTCCTCTTCATCGAATCCGGCTCGACCGCATAGTGGCTTGAAAAGTCACCGGTGAGGGCGTCTTTGAAATGCAGGAACAAGATCGGGGCTGCGCGCGGATCAAAACCCCTCCCCCCGGTGTCAGCGTTCGAAAGAACTGTCCTGCCGGTCTTATCAAGCAGATAGATGACAAAGGCCTCGGGGTCAGGGTCGTCATTATATCTGTTCAGTACCAACGCCGCCCGCCCGGCGCTCTCGGGATCCGGCGTCACGAGGACCTTCTGGACCGGTACTGCCTCCGCAATGGTCATCGCTGCCCGGTCAGCCTGGTTCAATTCGTCGGTAAGGTGATTGGCCAGTGCGCTTATATGGATGTTCCCGTCCCTGAGCTCGATTGCCCGGGCATGATTGCCGGCAAACTGGGTCAGACACCACCCTGCGATACTGATCACGATAAAGATCCCCAGCGGCATGAATATGTTCCTGCCGCCTGCTCCTGCTTCAGGCAGATCATCGCTGCTGACCGGCTGGTGCCGGGCATATGCCCATAACGACAGGGAGATGCCGACAGCGAGAAGACCCTTGACGAGGTGAACAGGGAAACCGAAGAACTCAAAAAAAACGCTGCTGTTGAGAACGGATGCCGGAGGGAAGGAAACAACCTGCACGCCAATCCCGGTCATGACCGCATACAGTGCCAGGAAGATGCCCCCGCCGGCAAGCCAGCCGCTGCCGGGGATCCCTCTATTGCTCCGGTATGCCCGGAACAATACTACCGAGGAAAGTATCCCGCCGGGCATACCCAGGACATACCGGGAGGCGACGTCGACGCCGCGCATCCCGCCCATCCCTCCCGCAAGGGCAAGCGCCAGCAGGGAAAGGAACAGCAGCCTGTCCGCGCCCTTCATCCGTTGCGGCAGACCCTCACGCCCGAACTCACACAAACAGAGGAACGAAGCCAGAGAGAAGATCAGGCGGACCGTATCAAGGACCGTATTGCCGTAGGCATGACCCGAGAATATAACGACCCATTCCTGCACCCCGTGAAGGAGCCCGAAGAGCCCGAGCCATAACCATGGCAGGCCTCCGGTCTTCTGCCTGAAGAGCATGAAACAGATGATGGAAAGCGTTACAAAGGCCAGGCCGTAGAAAAAAAAGATATAGTCCATCTGGCCCTGGAAAAATTCAGACATGCACTGTCCCCGCTAAGCCCGCTGATCGACCAAGGTTGTATTCATGTAAAATATTAAAGCAGATTCAGGCACTATTTTGCTTATGTTTTTATGCTGCAGGGTCATCCCCGTTGCCGCAGCGACAACCCCTGAACAGAGCGGGGAGACCGATGGAGAGACGGCCCGGGTCGCCGGCCGCTACAGAGGCTATTTGGCCGGCAGGAACATCGTGAGCGAAAAAAGATCATTGTCCGTCTGGTTTATGGTTATGTCACCGCCATGGGAACGCACGATATACCGCGAGATATACAGCCCGAGGCCTTTGCCTTCAACCTTTTTTTCGACCGCCTCCTTCCCGCGGTAGAACGGGTCAAAGATATTCAGCAGCTCTTCCCTGCTCAGCCGGCCGCCGGTATTTGAGATCGTCAGGGAGATATGCCCGGCGACCAGGGAGAGCAGAATGTTTATCCGGCCTCCGTCAGGGGTATATTTCACTGCATTCTCCAGGAGGTTCTCGATCGTCCTGCGGATCAGCCCTTCATCACAGAGGCACTTCAGCCCGGGGAGCTCGGAGGTCGTCAGCTTTATGCCCCGGGCATGGATGACCGGTTCATAGACGGCAACCAGCTCCTTGATAAGCCGGTTGATGTCCACGCTGTTCCTGAAAAGGTCAAGGGGCTTGAACTTCGACGAGGCAAGCATCGAGAGATTATTTAAGAGCTTGATGATCCGGTTGGTCTCCTTCAGCCCGAACATGATGACATCCTTATATTCACCGGCAGAGCGCTCTTTTCTGAGCGACACCTCGAAGTTTCCCTTCAATGAGGCCAGGGGGGTCCTCAGCTCGTGGGAGACATTCGAGGAAAAGGTCTCCTGGAAGGTGAAGATATCGGATATCGGCTTCATAGCGTGGTTCACCAGATAGCGGCTGACGAGATACGAAAGAAGGAACATCCCCGGCAGGCTCATCAGGACAAGCTGCAGGAAGGCAGAATCATATTGCAGTTCACCGGCAAGGGAGTGTGCGGCCCTCCCGACGTAGGTACCATCGATCGGAAAATAAAAAATAAGGTGTGATTCGTTACGGACCATGAGCGTCTCAAAGCTCTGCAGCCCGCCAAAGGCGTCATCGAGGAGTTTTTTGTTCAGGGCCGGGTAGAAGCCCACGGAGTTGCGCGTTGATACGACAATGTCGCCGCTGCGGTTCAGTATCTGGAAATGATGCTCATCCCACATGGTCCTGAAGGGGTCAAGCCCTGACCGGTTGTACTGATCGAGGAACTCGGAGTACATGTCCTCGCGCATGCTTCTTTTTACGCCGTTTACCATACTGTCGTGCCAGAACAGGTAGCTCAGGACCAGGATCAGCATATTGAAGACGATCATGACCGAGGTGAAGATGACCGTAAGGCGTTTTTTGGTCGGGTCGATCATGGGATGTCTTTCGGGAAGCTTCAGTTCCCGATCGTATAGCCGACGCCCCTGACGCTCAGGATGATGTTCGTAGCTGCATGCTGGGCAAGCTTTTCACGCAGTGATTTTATATGGACGTCGACAAAATTGGTGTTCGGATTGAAATCATATCCCCATATGTCGGAAAGCATCTGCGCCCGGGATATGACCTTCCCCTTGTTCTTCAGGAGATAGATGAGGACCGCATATTCCTTGGGCCGCAGGGGGACCTCGTCCTCCCCGCTATAGACCTTATGGCCGATGGTATCGATCCGGAGGTTCTTATAGG
This sequence comes from Nitrospirota bacterium, assembly GCA_004321925.1. Classification (GTDB taxonomy): domain Bacteria; phylum Nitrospirota; class Thermodesulfovibrionia; order Thermodesulfovibrionales; family UBA6898; genus PALSA-1316. The sequence goes on from SCQH01000097.1 coordinate 2,979, forward strand.
TCAGCTCCGTAAGCTTGTCCTGCTTTCTCCGCAGCAGCGCATGCACACGGGCAAGGAACTCATCGAAGGAAAACGGCTTTGTCAGGTAATCGTCGGCCCCGCTGTTGAGACCCAGGACCTTGTCCTTGACCGAATCCTTCGCCGTCAGCATGAGGATCGGGGTCTGGATGTCCAGGCTCCTGATCTCCTTGCAGAGGTCGATCCCGCTGATGCCCGGCAGCATAATATCCAGAATGAGAAGATCGTACTGGTTCTTCTTCGCATAAGAAAGCCCCGACTCACCGTTGACGGCATGATCGACCGTATACTGCTCTTCCTCAAGCCCCTTTTTTATGAAGTTGGCAACGCCCTGCTCATCTTCTACAAGAAGTATGTTCATCTGCAGCCCTCCTGTCCGATATACACTTACACATGTATCATTTTACCACATTACGCATTCTGCATGATGCCGGGACGGGAACGACCACCCTGACCGCTCTATTGCCTGATCGTATCCCGCTGCTCTATAATGACTGCCTATGGGACTCAATCTTTCCGGATATCTCCGGGTCTTCAGCAGCCGCAGGATGGCGGTCATGGTCCTGCTGGGCATTTCTTCAGGGCTGCCGCTGTCCCTGACCGGGAGCACGCTTCAGGCATGGATGGCCGTCACCGGTGTCGACCTCAGGACGATCGGCATCTTTTCGCTCGTCGGGCTCCCCTACACCCTGAAATTTTTCTGGTCACCCCTGATGGACCGCTATGTTCCGCCCTGGCTCGGGCGACGCAGGGGCTGGATCATAACGACCCAGGCAGTACTGGCGGGAGGGATCGCCGTCATGGGGTTCATCCCTCCCCGGGACCTGCCGCTGATGATGGCGGTCACCGCCCTCATGGTCGCATTTTTTTCAGCCTCGCAGGACATTGTCATCGATGCCTACCGGACCGACCTGCTTGCGGAAGCGGAACGCGGCCCCGGCGCCGCTGTCTTTGTCACCGGCTATCGTGTCGGGATGCTCCTGTCCGGGGCCCTCGCCATGATCCTGTCGGACCGGATCGGCTGGCAGCAGACCTACCTCATTATGGCCGGCTTCATGACGATCGGGATCATAACGTCACTGACCGCTCCCGAACCAGGATCTCCGCCGTCGCCCCCGCAGAGCCTTGGCGAGGCGGTCTCGGGGCCCCTCAGGGATTATTTTGAAAAGAGGTCGGCCGGCCTGATCCTCCTGCTGATCATACTCTATAAGCTTGGCGACGCATATGCCGGCACCATGACGACCGCCTTTCTCATCCGGGGGGCGGGCTTCACCCCGACCGACGTCGGAACGGTCAATAAGGGGCTCGGCCTGATCTCGGTCATTGCCGGTGCGACCCTCGGGGGCGGACTGATGGTGCGTTTCGGCCTCTTCCGGTCGCTCTTTGTCTTTGGCCTGCTTCAGGCCGTCTCAAACCTTTCGTTCATCGTCCTTGTCTGGACCGGGAAGCATTACCCTGCCATGATCGGGGCAGTGGCCTTCGAGAACCTTACCGGCGGCATGGGGACGGCCGCGTTCGTGGCCCTGCTGATGACGCTCTGCAGCCAGAGATACAGCGCAACGCAATTCGCCCTGCTTTCGTCGCTTGCAGCGCTCGGCCGGGTCTTTGTCACTCCCACCTCGGGGTATGTCGTGGAGTCAGTAGGCTGGGCCTGGTTCTTCTGCATAACCACGCTGAGCGCTTTGCCCGGATTGATCCTGCTCTGGACGTTACGGGAAACGATCACCGCTATGCACCGGGGTGAGATCCGGCATGATACCGTCTGACCGGCTATTACCGTGGTCTGAGGATGATCAGCCCCGGTCTGCCGCTCAGGTATCCTGCAAGGTCCTCATCGATGACCTTTCCCTGCCGATGAGATGCATGCCTCAGGACCAGCGAACCGCCGTCCCTGACAAGTATCCCGACATGAGAAACGTCCAGCCCGGGCTCTGCAGAAAAGATACCGGCGTAATCCCCGGTCTGAAGCAGGTCCATACCCCTGTTGTCCGGAAGGCCTGAGGGGATATAGGTGAGCAGCCGTTCAACCGGTTCGATGCCATCAAGGAACAAGGTCCCGTCCTGTTTCCGGTTCAATGTCCTGCTGACACTGACCGCGGCGGTCCCGCCGACCTGCGCCGTCACATCCTCAACGCGGTCTGCATTGAATTCTCTCCAGTCAGTGAAAAAGTGGTTCCTGGCAGCGAAGGAGATCGTCCCTGAACGGTACCGGGTCCCAATGAGATTTTCCCTGAAGGCAGTGACCGAGGCCGAGTGCCTCATCGCCTCAACGTAATCAAGGAAGGTGAAGCAGTCCATCCCCCCGAGATCTATCGTCAGGACCTCATCCGCGCCGGCCCTGCCGGCCAGCGTGGAAGCCTGGTAGGGGACCCCGAGAAACTGCCGGGAGATGAACTCGATCCTCATGCCGGGACTGCTTATTCCGGCGGCCCCGGCAAGGAGGCGGCCGACCTCTGTCCGGGACCATCTGCCCGGAACGCTATGATACCTGTTCATGCTGAGACCTCCGGGGAACCCCTGCGCAGAAATTTCCCTGAGCAGGTTCCCTAGCTCCTGACCTTGTATCCTGCCTTGACAATGGTCTCTTCGATCTCAGCCTGCCGGACCTTAGCCTCGTCAAAATTAACGGTGGCCTGTCCGACCTGGACATTCAGGGATGTTATCCCCGTTAAGGCCTCAAGGGCCTTCTTGACCCTCATCACGCAATGCTGGCAGGACATGCCGTCAATGCTCACGGTTATTTCAGCCATGTTTTCTCCTTTGCTTATATCAAGATATGATATATAATAATTTCAACAAAGACAGAATATCAAAATAAATCAATTATGAAACAGAGAATTATAGCGTTCTTATCCCTGCTCTTTATCGTTTTTACGACCGGCGCCGCCATTTCGATGCTGTATATCGCCTACACCACCACCGAGTTGAAGAAGATCATCACCCTTCACGGGATCGAGATCCTCAGGCAGGACCTCATCATCAAGATCCAGAATGTGGAGCAGGACCTCCTGACCGTCCATACCGAGTTGGGCAAGAACCTCGACAAGATCGTCCTCAATGTCACGGACCTTGACAATGCTATCAACAACTGCAGGGGATGCCACCATTCCCCGCTGATAACGCAGAAGCTCGGTCAGATCAAAAGCAACATCGAGCGGTTCGAGACCTCGCTGAGCCATTACATCACCGCATCTGCCGACGCCGACCGCATCCGGGCGATCAAGATCGAGGCGTATACGACAGGTGCCGAGCTCATGAGTGTCACCTCGGAAATGGCCTTTATTGCAAATAAGCGTCTTCAGGAGAGGACGAGCAAGGCGCTGACCGGCGTCAAAAGCGCCCAGTGGATACTTGCCGTGACCCTGGCCGTGGCGTTCCTGATCGCGCTCTGGATCGCGATAACCCTGATCAATAACATCCTACGGCCTATCAATGAACTCATTGCCGTCTCACAGAACATCACGTCCGGGAACCTCGGATACACCACCTCTTATACGGACAACACCGAGTTCGGCAGCCTCGCCGACTCCATCAATGAGATGAGCCTTTCCCTGCGCGAAGGGAATGAAAAGGTCGTGCAGCATATGAACCGCCTTGCGGGGCTGTACAAAGTGACCCTCCCCTTCCACTCGGTCTCGAACATAACCGAGATATTCAGGGAGGTCTCAAGCAGCGTCGCAAGTCTCCTCGACGTCGAGCAATGCGGCCTCATGCTGCAGGATGCGGCCCAGCAGTATATCGAACATAAGCATCCTGCCCATGGTCTGAGCGAACAGGAGGTCAGCAGCATACGCATCCCGAAAAAAACGGTCCTGGAACTCTATTATGCGAACAACAGAAGGCCCCTGCTCATCAATGATCCGCAGGCCGAAAATTTCCCCCGGGAACTTCTCGGCCCGGCAGCCGGAAATGTCAGGAACCTGCTCGTCGGATGGATCAGGCTCCAGGGTGAACTCGTCGGCCTCCTGAGGCTCGCCAATAAAAGGGATACGGATTTTTCAGAGGAATCCATCCGGCTGATCGGCATCATTTCAAATAACATCTCTGTTGCCCTTGAAAATACAAAACTGTATGAGGACCTGAAGGCACAGATGCAGGAACTGAAGGAAACACAGGAACAGCTCATACAGGCGGCAAAGCTCGCGGCCATCGGAGAGCTGGCATCAAACGTGGCTCATGAGATCAACAACCCCCTGACGAGCATTATGGGATATGCAGAGCTTATCCGCGAAGAGACGGACCTTGAGAGCATCATGAAGGATATTGACATCATCAGCAAAGAGTCCATCCGCGCACGCAATATCGTTCAGCAGCTGCTGGAGTTTGCTCGGAGAAGGCCTCTTGAGGTCAAAGAGGTGGCCGTCAACAACCTTTTGAAGGAAACGGTCTCGCTGGTCCGGGTGCAGCTCAAGGACGCGCGTATAAAGATAACGGAACAATACGGGAACCTGCCGGTGATCATGGGAGACCCCAACCAGCTCAAGCAGGTCTTCCTGAACATCCTGAACAATGCCGTACATTCCATGACGGACGGAAACAGGGAGCTGTCCATCACCAGCAGCACGGACAACAGCGCGGTCCATATTGCGATCACCGATACCGGGCATGGGATCCCTGCCGATGTCCTGCCGAGGATCTTCGAACCGTTCTTTACCACGAAAAAGGAAAAAGGCACCGGGTTGGGGCTTTCGATCACGTACAAGATCATACAGAGCCACAGAGGCAGGATAGACGTCAGGAGCGAGATCGGGAAAGGCACCACCTTTACCATCGTGCTGCCGGTGCAGCCGGTCGCAAACGGGCTTGCTCACAGCAGGTTATAACGGATGCCTGAGGGGATCACCGTACGCATCCTCGGGGATTTCGGTCCGTTCTCCCGGATGGGAAAAAGCATCGGCTATCAGCTTGAGGTCGGCCGGCATACGTTCCTGATCGATTGCGGGGCCCCCCTCTTCCAGCAGATCGGCGGCCACGGCCTCAAAAAGATAGACGGCCTCATCATAACCCATTGTCACGACGACCATAAACGCTGGTTCAGCGACCTGGCGCTGTTCAACCTTTATGCCCCCGATGTCTCGAACAAGGTATTCCTCATCGCCTCCGAAGACGTCCACCGGGACATCATCGCCGCCTCCATGCCGGCGCTCGAAAAGAGCCTCTCACCCGATTCAAAAAAGGTGATCGACATATCCTACGAACAGTATGTCGACTACCGCATCATCGGGCCGAGGGCCAGATACCGGATCGTATCACTGGACGAGGGCGGAGGGAAAAAGGCGCTCTGCATACAGGACCTGCAGGGGAGGAAGGTCGGACCCGAAACCGCAAAGATCATCATAAGCACAAGGACCGGGGCCCCCCGGATGCTCTTCCATGACCCCGTATACCGCGAGTGGGTGGAACCGGAGACGTTCTATCCCTTCTCCTCAGAGACCTTTTATGACCAGGACCAGAACATCTACCGGGATTCCGCAGGCTTCAGCATCGAGGCGATCAAGGCCCCGGTCTGGCACGGGGTTGCCGGGATCGGCCTCAGGGTCAAAGCCGGGGGCGAAACGCTGACCTTCAGCTCCGATACCTCCCATGACCTGTCCCTCTGGCAGCAGCTCTGCCAGGAGAAGCGGCAGCAGAGGCGAGCGATGTCCGAAAAGGAGTTTGAGGCAGCGCTGATCATCACCGGGGACATCAACGATTACACGGAACGCACCTGGAGCGAGGAACGTTATAAGGAAGCTATCACTGCCTTTGACAATACGCCGGTCATCCACGATGTATCAGCCAGGGGCAGCGTGGTCCATACCGATTATGAGAACCTGGGCAGGACCACCCTGAAAAAGAACAGGACCATACTCACGCACAGTCCTGACAAACTTACCTCTGAATGGGTACTCTGCAGGGCCAATAAGTCCTTCCGGGTCAAGGACGGCACCTTCTTTGAGCTGGTGGGGGATGAGCTCTTTCCGCTGAATGCGGACCTGTACCATAAGGAAGGCGGCAGATATTTTGTGGGATATAAGCATGCGCAGGGCAGATATGCCGTATTCCTCAGGGACGGCCTGCTTGAGTTTGCCCTGCTGGGAGAGGTTGAGGACGAACAGGTCCTATACCGGGTCGACCTCTATGAGGACGTCTCCGGCAGATATTTCCCGAGGCTTGACGACCCGAACCTGTCGTATGTCGAACGGGCCGACGGGAGGGTTGAACTCGTTGAGTTGACGGAGGACGGCAGTAAGGGCAGCATCGTTAGATCCAAAAGACCGGCACTCTCCCAGACCCGGGTGCTTTTGAATAAATAGGGACACATCCCATTTAACTTGACACACCGTGCCATAGTCGATAGAATCACATATGCCAAGGATCGGGCGAGCGGTGGCGGCGGGATTTCCGCACCACGTAATTCAAAGGGGAAATAACCGGGAGGATGTGTTCTTCGAGAAAGAAGACCGAACACAGTATTTGTCACTCCTGAAGAAATATTCCGTGAAGTGGACCTCTCCTGTAACCGCATACTGCCTGATGAGCAATCATGTCCATCTGCTGACGAAACCCGGATCGGATGAATCGCTTTTTAAGATGATGCAGGGCCTCACTCTCTGCTATACGCAATATATAAACAGGACCTACGAAAGGACTGGCAGATTGTGGGAAAGCCGTTACCATTCCTGCGTTGTAGATCATGAGGAATACTTCTGGGCAGTTGCAAGATATATCGAGCAAAATCCGGTAAGGGCTGGGATGGCAGAGAAAGCAGAAGACTACCCCTATTCGAGTGCCGTTGCTCATGTCAAAGGGAGTGACGATGCCGTCCTGGGAGAAGAGCTTTTCCCTCATGATCAGCGACAAGACTATATCCTCCTCCTGCGATCCGATATTCCTGAAAAAGAAATTGAGCGACTCCGCTATGCGACAAAAACAGGAAGACCATTCGGCAACGAGGGATTCGTGGTCGAAATGGAAAATAAACTTGAAAGAAGGCTCCTTCAGAGACCAAAAGGAAGACCAAGAAGGGAATCATGCTGAATAATGTGTAAAAGTTAAGCTCTTCCCGTACAGTTTCCGGGACTGAAAATGGCAGTCAGTCCCTCTTTTTGGGTAAGATGTTTCACCACAAAACAATACCCCAGGAGGAGAACATGACTGCCGAAAAGAAGATAGCACAAAACAGGATGACATTACTACAACTCGCAGAGAGGCTCCGGAATGTTTCGGAGGCCTGCAGACGCCGGGGAGTATCCCGGAGCCAGTTTTATGAGTATAAGCGTGCTTTTAATAAATTAAATAGGGACACATCCCATTTAATTTCAAGACCTTAGGCAGGGGCCAAAACAAAGGGCAAGGATAGGAGTTTGATGGAAAATGGGATGTGTCCCTATTTTTGACTGAAAACTCTTATTGCATCATATTGATGATCTTAAAACAACTACCGAAAAAAAATTTTCATCGATCTCGCTAACCAAAATGATAGGTTGCCGAGCTGGGATAATTACTCACACCTACCTATAGAACATGTTATAAAGAAGATAGGAAGGGCAGGAGGAATCACTACTCACTGGGTGTTTGAACCCTTGTTTCTGTCTATCCCCTGCCTCCCCTAGCCCTGATCAGTTGATTGGGCCTGAGAGCCCTGGTAACGCGGGTGTATTGGCTGGGAGGCATATCCTTCCCTTCATAATCTATCAGGAGGAGGATGGCCAAATGAAGAAGGTTTTTATTGGGATTGATGTAGCAAAGGCTTCATCTAATGGGCACGGGCTGAATGCCAGTGGAGAGACTCTTTTTACTATGTCATTTGCCATGAATGAAGAGGGATTCACCAAGCTGTTAGATGAAATCAAGAGCAGGAGTCAAGATTTATCAGAGGTGCTCGTGGCCATGGAATCTACCGCATGTTATCACATCAATCTATTCTCATTCCTTACGGCAAACGGGATTAACGCTGTAGTAATTAATCCACTTCTTATTGCAAATTTTGCCAGACTTTCTCTTCGGAAGACCAAGACTGACAAGAAAGATGCCGGTACCATCGCGCAATTCGCAATGATACACAATGATTCCATTTCACAACTGGGCGTTACTCAAGACCAACAGGATCTCAGGGATCTTGCCAGAGAGAGTGAATCCCTGTGCAAGCTGATATCCATATACAAAACCGAGATCAAGAGACTCCTTCAGACTCTCTTCCCTGAACTGGAAACCATCTGTGATCTTTCAACGAAGGTAATGCTCGACTTTTTGCAGGAGTATTCTTCTGCCCACCTGGTGAGAGCTGCCAAGCCAACGGCAGTAGCAAAAGTACTTAAAAGAAAAGGAGTGGGCACCAGATTAACGTACACTGCTGCAGACCTCATCCAGGCAGCGCAGCATTCTGTTGCAACAGTCAGTCCGGCAAAAGAGCTAATTCTCAGGGGCAAGGTTACCACCCTCAGGCATCTTTATGAGAAGCGCCACGAACTGACAGAAGCACTTGCAGCGTATTGCAAGGTAACTATGATTGAGGAACTTGATATTATCACGTCAATCCCAGGGATAAATAACAAGACCGCAACAGCATTCCTTGCCGAGATCGGTAATGTTCGTCATTACCCCACCAGCAAAAATCTCATAGCATTTGCTGGAATAGATCCATCAGTTTATCAATCCGGGAAATATGAAGGCAGCAGTCGAATATCTAAACGTGGTAATCGACATCTGCGCAGAGCCATCTGGCTAATGACCACATGCGTTATACAGCACAATGATACTTTCCGTGCCCACTTTGCCCGGAAGAGACAGACAGGGCAACCTTATAAAAAAGCAGTGCTTTCTACGGCGCATAAGCTCGTCAGAGTTATTTACTCGATGCTATCTCAAAGGACTCATTTTAGGGAGGACTGTATATAGTTGACAGAAATTACGACAAATCGGGAGTAAATTTTGTAGAGCTCTCCTTATTCTAAGCATTCCGGTATTTATTTTTGTTGCAAACAAAAACTTCGCATTTAAGGTTGGAACAGCGCCCACAATGATATTGCTTTTTTTATGGTATTACATAAAATCGTTTTATTTAGTGCAATATGCTGAAGAGGTACTGCTCATAAACAATAAATTATTAAGAACCAGTAACAAGGAAGAGCATCAGCGAAAAGCTGGACAAATTAACAAATATGTTTGGATTGACGTATCAGTCACGTCAGCAATGATTTTGGTTGTTATTTTGATTTTCAATGGCCGCTTGCCTGAGTCACTTCCCGAAACTGTTCTTTTAATTTGGTTTGCTTTTCTCGTGCCCTGTCTAAGACTTACTATTTATCTTAATTTAAGTTTAAATAAATTAAATAGGGACACATCCCATTTAATTTCAAGACCTTAGGCAGGAATCGAAAGAAAGGGCAAGGACAGGGTTTGCTGGAAAAATGGGATGTGTCCCTATTTTTCTATTAGACCTTAGGCAGGAATCGAAAGAAAGGGCAAGGACAGGAGTTTGATGGAAAATGGGATGTGTCCCTATTTTTGACTGAATCCGGGCCGTGTTGGGTTCCCGTATCCGCCCCGCCCCCTGTTTACCCCCGGACTTCCTTTTTTCCGCCATTATTAATGTAAGAGACTGTTATTTCCCCTAGAACAGACCTTGGGACCGATAGGGATGAACAGGACGATAATACTGGAAAAGATAGGGCCCTTCTGTTAAAATGTATAACTGTTTTTCAGGGGGTTTTATAATGGAATTGAAAGAAAAGGTTGTTTTGATCACCGGGGGAGCCCGCGGCATAGGCAAGGCCATTGCCGCCTGCCTCGCAAAAAGAGGGGCCAACCTCGTCATAGCGGACATTTCATATGAAAGCGCTGCCGAGACTGCCCGGGAACTGGCGGCCACCGGTATCCGCACCCTGCCGCTGAAGCTCGATGTCTCGAAAGCGGACGAGGTTGCCGCGGCCTTCGGCGAGATCATGAAGGAGTTCGGAAAGATCGATGTCCTTATCAATAACGCCGGCATCACCAGGGACGGACTTCTGCTGAGGATGAAGGACGAGGACTGGGACGCTGTCATGAACATCAACCTCAAAGGTGTCTTCCTCTGCTCCAAGGAGGCGATGAAGCTGATGGTGAAGCAGAAATCGGGCCGGATCATCAATATAGCCTCGGTAGTGGCGTTCATGGGGAACCCCGGACAGGCCAACTACAGCGCGTCCAAGGCAGGGATAGTCGGGCTTACCAAGACCATCGCCCGTGAATATGCAAGCCGGGGGATAACGGTCAATGCCGTTGCGCCGGGCTTCATTGCAACCGCGATGACCGATGCACTTGCTGAAAATGTAAAGCAGGAAATGTTAAAATCAATCCCTGTTGGAAAATTCGGTTCGGTGGATGACGTGGCAACCGCTGTTGCTTTTTTTGCATCACCCGACAGCAGCTATATAACGGGACAGGTTATTCATGTGAACGGCGGCATGTATATGTAAGAGGCCCGGTTTCAGGAACTCCGGACGCACAGTGTGAGATTTTCTTACTGGTACGAATAAAATGAACTTAATTGGGAGGATATGGTAATGGTTGAAGAAAAAGTAAAAGAGATCATAGCTAAGCAGCTTGGGGTGAATGCAGCAGACGTAGTGCCCGAGGCATCGTTTGTCGAGGACCTGGGAGCTGATTCCCTTGATACCGTTGAACTTGTCATGGCCTTCGAGGAGACCTTTAATATTGAGATCCCTGACGAGGACGCTGAGAAGATCGCCAAGGTCAAGGACGCTGTCGAATATATACAGAACAAACAGGCTTAATGAACAGACGGAGAGTCGTTGTAACAGGGCTGGGGCTTGTTACCCCCCTCGGCGTCGGCGTTGAGAAAAGCTGGGAAGGGCTGGTCCAGGGAAGGTCCGGGATCAGGAGGATAACCTATTTTGACGCATCCTCATTTCCTACCCAGATCGCCGGAGAGGTCCACGACTTTAACGTAGAAGACTATATAGAGCCCAAAGAGATCAAAAAGATGGACCGCTTCATCCACCTCGGACTGGCGGCCTCCATCATGGCGATGAAGGACTCGGGGCTCACGATCACTGAGGAGAATGCCGACAGGATCGGCGTCTGTGTCGGCGCCGGCATGGGCGGACTTTCGACCATCGAGCATTATCATAAGGTCTACCTCGAGAAAGGCCCCAGGAGGATCACCCCCTTTTTCATCCCTACCCTTATTATCAATATGGCGGCCGGACAGATCTCGATCAGGCACGGCGCAAAGGGCCCTAACCAGGCCCCGGCGACTGCCTGCGCAACCGGCACGCATGCTATCGGCGATGCCTTCAAAATAATTCAGCGCGGGGATGCCGATGCCATGATCGCCGGTGGGACCGAGTCGGTCATCACCACTATGGGGATCGGCGGCTTTAACGCCATGAAGGCCCTCTCCACACGCAACGATGCCCCTGAAAAAGCGTCCAGGCCCTTTGACAGGGACAGGGATGGGTTTGTCATGGGAGAAGGCTCCGGCGTCGTCATCCTTGAGTCCCTGGATAATGCCGTTGCCCGCGGGGCGCGCATATACGCAGAGGTGGTCGGGTACGGCCTTACCGGCGACGCTTATCACATGACCGCACCTGCGCCCGGAGGGGAAGGGGCTGCGCGCTGCATGGCAATGTCCATCCGCGACGCAGGGATAAACCCCACAGAAATAAACTACATAAATGCCCACGGGACCTCCACAAAGTACGGCGACGAACTGGAGACGACCGCGATCAAGACCATATTCAAGGAACATGCCTACAAACTCCTGGTCAGCTCGACCAAATCCATGACCGGACACCTTCTGGGCGCTGCGGGCGGTGTTGAAGCGGTCATCTCGGTCCTCAGCATCGTCCATAAGACCGTCCCGCCGACGATCAACCTTGACAGTCCTGATGAGGGCTGCGACCTGGATTATGTTCCGCATAAGGCCAGACAGGCGGACATCAATTATGCCATATCCAATTCGTTCGGTTTTGGCGGAACAAATGCATGCCTGATCTTTAAGAAATACGAGCATTGACCCCTCATTCTCCCGGCAGACCGACCCTCCAGAACCTCGAAAAATCAACAGGGTACGTCTTTAAGGACCGGGCATTGGCCCATGAGGCCCTTACCCACAGGTCCTATTTCCATGAGAACAGCAGCAAAGCCGGCTTCTACAACGAGCGCCTTGAGTTCCTCGGCGACTCTGTCCTCGGGCTGGTCGTCGTGGACTACCTCTTTCATCTGAAACAGTCATACAGCGAATCCGTCCTGGCCAAGATCAAGTCCTACCTCGTCAGCGAAGCTGTCCTGTCGGAGATCGCCGGTTCCATGTCCCTCGGGAAATACCTCCTGCTGGGCAAGGGGGAAGAGGCAACCGGGGGCAGGGAAAAGAAATCGATCCTCGCCAATGCCCTTGAGGCCCTGGTCGGGGCGGTCTTCCTTGACGGGGGCTTTGAAAAGGCACAGGACCTGGTGCTCAGCCTGATCAGGGAACGCATTGACAGTGCCATCGCCTCAGGGGATTTCTATGATTACAAAACCGAACTGCAGGAAAAGACCCAGCTCGAGTTCGGCATCCTGCCGGAATACCGGGTTGTCCGGGAACAGGGGGCAGAGCACCAGAGGGTCTTTACGGTCTCGGTCTACCTCAATGGCAAGAAGCTCGCAACGGCAACAGGACAGAGGAAAAAAGAGGCAGAGACGCGCGCAGCGCATAAGGCACTTGCAAAAATGACGGCAGCAGTTGAAGCGCCCTGAGCTTCGCACGACTGCCCTGAAAATCTCCTGATATCTCCCCTTGCAGCGCAAAGGCAAATCGTGATTATAGCCTGACATACTCATGGTAAGTTCACGTTGACAGCCAGAGGCGTATTTGATATAAAAGAATCAACAGGAGACGGCCGGACCGCCAAAGACAAGCGTTTTGGAGGCACGGTCTTATTTTTTTCCTGGTCAGCGTCTGAGGAAGTATGACGCAAGAAAAGGGGGAGCACGCGATGATAACGGTACAACGGCTTTTAGATTCAAAGAAGAAGGGTTTCTGGACGATCGCACCTGATGTCACTGCCTATGAGGCCCTGCAGATCATGGCCGATCAGGACGTTGGCGCCCTGCTGGTCGTCAGCGAGAGAAAATTGCTCGGCATCTTTACGGAGAGGGACTATTCCAGGAAGGTGGTCCTGAAGGGGAGGTCCTCAAAGGAAACCCGAGTCAGAGAACTGATGACGACCTCCGTGTTATGCGTTTCTCCTTATGATACGACCGAGACCTGCATGGAGATCATGAATACCAAGCATGTCCGGCACCTTCCGGTCCTGGATGACGACAAACTGGTCGGTCTCGTGAGCATACGGGACGTCGTGACCATGCTGATCTATGAAAAAGAATCGACCATCAAGGAACTGAAGGAATATATCTCCAGCTGAGAGGTCCGGGAAGGGCCTGATAAAAGGAGGGACACCGCCGGGGAAAGCGGTGTCCCTCCTTTTTTTGCGCCCCGGCCTGCTGATAAAAAGCGGACGCAATTATTTCAGCCACCTTTTACAGCGGGTGATACCATGATACAATATATGAAAAATATTATTGGAGGGACGATGACGAGGGAATTCAGGGATGCAGCCTCCTGCTGGAAGGCCATAGCCGCAGATGTCACGGCCGGCAGGGACCTGCTTATACAGATCGAACAGTTTGCCCGTGAGAACGCTGAACCAACGACCGTTGTCTTCGGGACATCCGGATGGCGGGGGGAGATCGGCACCGATTTCACGTTCAGGAACATCCGGATCGTCACCGCCGCTATCATCGAGATGTTCAGGGGCAGCGACCCCGGCGTCATGCAGGCCATGGGCGTATCAGGTTTTGATGAGATAAAACGGCGCGGGGTCATCGTCGGCCATGACAACCGTTTCCTCGGCCGCGAATTTGCGATGGAGGTCCTGGGTCTCCTGCAGCAGGCCGGGATCAGGACATGGTACGCAGGAGAGGCGCCTACCCCCGAATTCTCGGCAGGTATCGAGATGCTCAGGGCTGCCTGCTCGATCAATCTTACCCCCTCCCATAATCCTGCCAATTATGCCGGGTTCAAGTTCAATCCCTCTGACGGGGGTCCTGCGGGATCCGAGATAACCTCCCTGATCGAAGCGATAGCAAACCGGATGATGAGGCAGCAACCCCGTATTGACGCCCTCCCCCCGGCCGCCACAGAGCCTGTCGACCTCCCCGCCCTTTACCGCGCCTATATCCGGGAAAGGGGGACTCTCGATGTCGATAAAATACTCTCGTTCCTCCGCACCGCCGACTGTGTAGTCTGCATCGATAATGTCCACGGGGCAACCCGCGGACGGATACAGCAGATACTTGGGGAGGACCCGAAGATCACCTACCTCAGGACAGGGGATGACCTGCTCTTCGGCGGGGTAGCGCCTGAACCCTCGGAAAAGAATATGGCCGGGGTTGAACAGGCCCTGAAGGCTTCCGGGGCGGCCCTTAAGCTCGGGGTGATCATGGACCCTGACGGTGACCGCATCAGGTTCTCCGACGGCCGCATGCAGATCCCGATGAATTACTTCGGCGCCATGGCCCTCCATTTTCTCCATGTCCATAAGGGTTTCAGGGGTGTGGTTGCCAAGTCGGTCGGCACCAGCAACCTGGTCAATGCCATAGCCGGCAGGCTCGGAATCCCGGTCCGTGAAACAAAGGTCGGATTCAAGAATTTCAGGCCGTATATGCTGAAGGATGCAGCCGAACGGGCGATCGTCGTCTTCGAAGAGTCAGACGGCATATCAGGGTACCGCCATACCCTTGAAAAGGACGCCCTTTTCGGGCTTCTCCTGGCCGTCGAGATGATGGCGGCGACCGGCCAGAACCTCAGCGGCTACCTGACGAGCATCATGGATGAGTTCGGGTATTACTACCCTGACCGTTCCGGCATTACCGTCGATAAGGACCTGGTCGGAGAGCCGCTCCTCAGAAAGCTCTCGGCCCTGCGCGGGCAGTATGCGGCCGGCACCTCGCTCATGATCGGCAGCGAGGTCAGGACCGTTCAGCAGGTCATATCCGTTGACGGGACCAAGCTCGTCTTTGACGACGGCTCATGGCTGATGATCCGGCCCTCGGGGACAGAACCGAAAGTGCGTTTTTACATTGAGGCACGCACAGAGGAAGGCAAGAAGGCTGTCTTCGATACGGCTGAACGGATGACCAGGGAGGCTCTGGCGGATTAAGGAAAAAGCATCTGGACCAGCAGCAGCACGTTGAGGGACGAGACAATAACGGCAATGACCCAGAGGGAGAGCCTGTCCTTCGGCGAATTGGCGAACCTTCCCATGACCTTTCCGGACGATGTCAGGGAGATGAGCCCGAAGATGGTAAACGGGAGCTGGATGCTCAGGGCTACCTGGCTCCAGATCAGTCCCTGAAAAGGGTCCTTCAGCAGGAAGATCAGAAGCAGGCCGCCTACCAGGGTCACCAGCACCCCCACCCGTGAATGGATGTCATCAAGATGAAAAGGCTCCATGAATATGCCTGCAAAGATGCTCCCACCCGCCATGCCCGCAGTGACCGAGGAGGATAGTCCGGCAAAGATGAGGGCGAGCGCGAAAACAGTAGCCGCCTGGTTCCCCAGCAGGGGCCTGAGCGTTTCCTGTGCCTGCGAAAGCTCCGTTACGGTTATCCCGTTGGCATAAAAAACAGCGGCAGCAACCAATATCATGGCACTGTTGATGGCCCATCCGGCAGTCATGGCAAACAGGGTGTCTACAAATTCATACCGCAGCTGTTTTTTGATGACCTCGTCCCCCTCAAGGTTCCATTGCCGGCTCTGGATTATCTCTGAATGCAGAAAGATATTGTGCGGCATAACGACCGCACCAAGCACGCTCATGATGATCGGGAGAGCCCCTGTCGGAAACGCCGGAGAAACCCAGCCGACTATAGAGGCATGCCAGTCGAGCTTCACCAGGCTCAGCTCAAAAAGAAAGGCCAGTCCGATCAGGGAGACAAACCCGATGATCCAGCGTTCGAGCCTTTTGTAGCTGTTCGAAAAAAGCATATACAGGACAACCGCCGTCGTCAGCATCGCCCCGGCCGGAAGCGGAAGTCCGGTGAGCATCTGCAGCCCGATAGCAGCCCCCAGTATCTCTGCCAGCGCGGTCGAAACGGATGCCAGTACAGCAGTGGTCAGAAAAGAACGGCTGACAGCCCTGGGCATGAATTTCGTGGATGCCTCTGAAAGACAGAGTCCTGTCGCTATGCCGAGATGGGCGGCATTATGCTGCAGGACGATCAGCATCAGCGTCGAGATGGTCACCATCCAGAGGAGCGAATAGCCGTACCTGGACCCGGCCGCCATATTTGCCGCCCAGTTTCCGGGGTCAATGAAACCGACGGTCACCAGGAACCCGGGGCCTATATATTTCAGGATCTCGAGGGCCCCGAACCCCGGGGTATGCCTGCTGAACCAGTTTCGCGTGGCCATAGGGGCTACGACTTCAGATACCTGATCAGGGCCGTTACCTCTTTTCGTGAAAGGTGCCTGAAGGAGGGCATGGCCGAGGAAGGATTATGGCTCTTGGGGTCCGTGATCTGCCGGCGTATCCAGGGATCGGTCCGCCGGGACGTCACCGACGTAAGTTCCGGACCTGCGCTGCCGCCGGAACCCTTGAAGCTGTGGCAGGAGATGCAGCCCTCCCTTTTGAAGATCTCCGACCCCTCAGGCAGATCAAAGAAGAGGACAACAACTGCCAGACCGGCCAGTGCCAGCCCTGCAATAATGAATAAGTTCCGTCTGTTGCTCATGGATATCACTCCTCCCGCGTATCAGCCCGCATACCCCGGACATTGTTGCGGGCTTCGTCCCTTCTTTACATGTTATACCATACTCGTGCAGCCTTTTATACGGCGTCAGGCCGGTCAGGGCGGCTTTCTTTACAAAGAAGCTTGCATGTTGCTAGAATAGCATGTTCTGGAGGAGAGGTGGCCGAGTCGGTCGAAGGCAGCCGCCTGCTAAGCGGTTGTGGGGGTAACACCCCACCCAGGGTTCGAATCCCTGCCTCTCCGCCATCATTTGGCATGCTATCAGTATTTTTGCTGATAAAAAAAAGTTAAAGTCTTCGACTGTTAACTTAACTCAAGGAGGTTTAGTATGAAGAGAAAGATCTTGGCAGTAGCCTGCAGCCTTACCCTGCTGGTCGCAGTGAGTGCCTGCAAAAAGAAACAGGAGCAGCCGGCTCCGCAGACAGGAGTCCCAGGACAGCAGCAGCCGCTTCCCCCGGGACATCCGGCGATGAACCAGCCCGGCCCCGGCGGTGTTGTCATGCCGAAGGGCGAGACCACAATCTCTCTGCCGGATGCGGTCAAGGGCAAATGGAAGGCTGTTGTTCTGGTCGTCGAGGACAAGGCTTCCAAGAAGAAGTCCGAGTTCACCGTCAATCTTAACAGCGATCTGAAGATCCCGAACTCCGACCTTAAGGTCACCGTCGGCGATTTCCTGCCTGACTTCAAGATGGACGGGCTTGCGATCACCTCGACCACCAATGACCCGAACAATCCGGCCGTCAAGGTCGTTGTCTTCGAGAAGGACAAGGAGGTCTTCAAGGGATGGCTGTATTCGAAATTCCCGACCATTCATCCTTTCGAGCACCCGAAATTCGGCCTGATGCTCAAAAGTGGTGTGAAGAAGGGGTAAGCTTTTCACCAGATAACTCTGCGCCCTTAGCTCAGCTGGATAGAGCGTCGGACTACGAATCCGCAGGCCGGGGGTTCGAATCCCTCAGGGCGCGCCACTAAAAAAGCAGTAGCAGCAGGAAGTTACAAAAGAGGTTGCAGGTCTTACCCAGGACCTGCAACCTCTTTTTTTTGTGCAGTACCTCTGCCAGTGGATCCAAAAACCCGTCAGGAACATCGCCGCCGCTCACCCGGCCAGCCGGCTTAAGCCCCATTAAAAGCCCCATTTAAAACTTGACACTCAGCTTATTTGAGATAAGATAAAGAGAGGGATGTCCTGCATACTAAAATGATACAAGAGTCCCGGAGACAAAAGGCAAATCAGAGAGAGAAGAAGGTGTCCATCGAATGAAGATCCTCGTCATTGATGATGAAGACAGCAAATGCAGGCTCTATAAAGAAGAGCTGGAAGAAGCCGGCTATGACGTCATCACCGCAACGACCGGGGCCAAAGGTATGGACCTCTTCAGGGCAGAGTCCCCCGACCTCGTGACGCTTGATATCAATATGTCCTCTAACGACGAAGGGATACTCCTGCTGAGACAGATGAAGCAGATCAATCCGAAGGTCCCGATATTCTTACTGACAGCCTATGATTTCAGGGACAGTTTTGAAGTATGGTGCGCGGATGAATATATTGTAAAATCCTCTGACCTGTCTGAGCTGAAAAGCAAGATAAAAGCTACGATCAGCAGTGCCGGTGCTTGAACGATCGCAGAGCAGATGCCCCCTGGGACCGCCGCTTTCAGATTGACAATTTCCCTTTTCTCCTGTTAGTCTCCTCCCATGCTGAAACGTAATTTTCTTTCAGGGTATCAGGTATCCGTTATTCTTCCATGAGCAGTGTGGTTGCTTCTTTAGTTCACCGAATCTCCTTTAATCAGGTCGGTGCTGCCTTTATTGTTCTGGCCGGCCTGCTCGGTATCCAACAGATACTGATGCATCACATCAATAATTATCTGATGTTCAGCAGGCCTTTCTTTAACCTGATAGAGGGAAAGGACCTCTATCTCGATTATCCGAACTATTATCTGGATATCTATAAATACAGCCCTGCCTTTGCGTTGCTGTTTGCCCCGCTTTCCCTGATGCCTGATGAGGCCGGCATTGTTGTATGGAATATGATCAACGCAGCGGTCCTGATCACCGCGCTCAAATATTTCATTAAGGACGACCGGCTCACGGTCTATGCCCTGCTGATCGTTCTTCTTGAAGCGGTCACGTCCCTGCAGAACCTGCAGAGCAACTGCCTGCTGGCCGGATTGATCATCCTGACGTATACAAACCTCCGGAAAAGAAATATTGTCTGGGCTGCGGTCTCTGTCTCCCTGGCAGCTTATATCAAGATCTATGGTATAGCGGCGGCGGCCTTCGCGATATTTTTCAAAGAACGCTTCAGGTTCGGATTTGTGGGCCTTCTGTCGCTGCTCTTATTGTTCCTGGCACCGCTCCTTGTCCTTGATCTTGACGTGCTTATCCTGAACTATAAAAGCTGGATGAAGGTTGTCGGGTCCTCTGCTACGCGTTCCCAGATCTCGGTGATGGGGATACTGCAGACCTGGTTCGGATGGACCGGTTCTTTCCGGGCAGTGCAGGCGGCCGGGGCCCTGATCGTTGTCGCTCCCCTGGCGCAGGCCGGCAAATGGAAGGAGCACCATTTTCAGCAGCTGTATGTCGCATCAATCTTAATGTTTGTCGTCCTGTTCAACCAAATGGCTGAATCACCGACCTATGTCATTGCGCTGAGCGGGGTCGCGATCTGGTTCCTGAGCTTTGAGAGACCTTCTGCACTTGATATCGGCCTGCTTGTTTTGGTCCTGCTCGTAACCAGCCTCTCCTCGACCGATCTGTTCCCAAAATATCTGAGAGAGCATTTTGTCAAACCATACACCCTGAAGGCCGTGCCGGTCCTGCTGGTCTGGATAAAGGTGCAGTGGCAGCTCTGGCATGCAGGCGACACAGTAGCGTATCGCGCGTTCTCCCGAAGCGATCCGGATGACCTGACTCTCTCGTGAGAAGGATCCTCCATATGGACATGGACGCTTTCTTTGCAGCCGTCGAAGAAAGACGGCGGCCGGAACTGGCAGGCAGGCCCGTCGTCATAGGAGGTGGAGGGGACCCGACAAAGAGGGGCGTTGTCTCGACGGCGTCTTACGAGGCGCGCAAGTTCGGCATCCATTCTGCCCTGCCGCTTCAGACAGCCCGCAAGCTCTGCCCCCATGCCGTCTTCCTCCCGGTCGATTATGAGGAGTATGTCAGGGTATCGGCTCAGATCAAGGAGATACTCAGAGGTATAAGTCCCCTTATGGAGGATGTGGGCATCGACGAGGCCTTCCTCGATATATCCGATATCCCGAAGTCCTCAGAGGAGATTGCGAGAGAGATCAAGGAAGCAATAAAGGCCGGGACTGGCCTTACCTGCTCGATCGGCATTGCCCCCAATAAGCTGCTCGCCAAGATATCCTCGGAGCTCCAAAAACCGGACGGCCTCACGATACTGACCCCTGACGACCTTGAGACCCGCATCTGGCCGCTTGCGGTCAGGAAGCTCTGGGGCGTGGGCCCCAAGACAGAGGGCTATCTCAGGGAGATGGCAATCCTCACCATCGGGGAACTTGCCGGTACCGCGAAGGAGATCCTTATCGAACATTTCGGGCCGTCATACGGGAACTACCTCTACGAGGCCTCCCGCGGGATCGACGACAGCCCCCTGGTGACGCATTGGGAGCCGAAATCCGCAAGCAGGGAGACGACCTTCCAGACGGACACCGACAACTGGCAGGCCATTGCCCGGTGTCTGGCCGAACTGGTAAAGGAGGTCGTTGAGGACATCCATTGCAGGGGCTATAAAGGGAAGCAGGTCACCGTAAAGATACGCTTCAGCGATTTTCAGACCCTCACACGGGCCACGACCCTGAAGGAACCTACCGACAACCTGGAGCTTATCAGGAAGGCGGCCTTCCTCTGTCTGGCCAAGTTCGAGCTGAAGAAGAGGGTCCGGCTGGTCGGAGTCAGGCTGGGGCTGATAAGGTAAGTTGTTATCGGTCGGCGAGAAGGAGCAAACCCGATGTTGACGCTGAATTGGAGCGGCAACACCGGGTGTTAGAAGAAGTTGACTGCAGAACCGATTTTTAAAATTTACTTGTTCTCCCTGTATGTAAACGTTTCTTTCATTTTCTTGTCGTATTTTACGACCTTGATCTCACCGAGATATGTATTGACGAGCGGATACCCTTTTTCGGACCAGCCGACTATGCCTTTTTCAACAAGATATACATTCTTGTATCCATATTTGTAAAGCTGGCCCACAAAATAGGTCGCCCGGTGGGATGTTCTGCAGAATACCCACATCTCTGTTTCGTGGTTCGGCCACTTATCAGGTATCGTGTATGCATGACCCGAATCGATATTGTTTGAGTCCTTTATATGCCCGCTGTCGAACTCCGACTCCGTTCTCAGATCAATAGTGATAGCCTTGCTCTTCCCTGCCTGTACTTCCTGCCATTTCTGATACAGGTCGTCAGAGTTCTTCATCCTGTCGGGGGGAATAAGCTTTTTCATCTCCCCGAACATCTCCTTCTCCCCGCTTTTTGTATCTGTTGCCCCTGCCCCGATCGGGACGGCTAACAGAAATACAACCATACATATAATTAATTTCTTTCCCATAACGTATGCTACCCTCCGATGATGTTTTTTTGATAATGCGGTTCTGCAGACAACTGCTCCTAACTCTTTACGAAAACCGATACCCCCCTTTCCTTATAATGTGTGCTATATCAGCTCAATATTTACTGCGGAGAACAGAAGATGGCCCCGGAGTGAACTGCCTTTGATGAATGCAGCCTGACATGAGATCCCCCCTTAGCTACTATTCCCCGATCATTGACAGCTATGTTATACCCTGAAACCCAGGCTGTGTCAAGAGAAAATGCCGCCACATCACAGCACAAAGTATGATCCTTCTTTCAGTTGTCCCTGGGTCCACTGCCGGCTTGCTTGATGCGCAAGCCGGCAGTGCGATCTTTTCCTATCCTACCTTCTGTCTTTTTTGTCGTCATCCCCTTTTTCAGGTTTTCCGTGAGACTCCTTTTGCTGCTTCTGAACTTTCTCCCGAGGCAGTTGTTTTTGTTGCTGCTGAACTTTTTCCCGGGGTTGCTGCATTGGTTGCTGGACCCTGGGTTGTATTTGCCGCTGAACAGGCTGCTGAACCCTCGGCTGCTGGATCGGCTGTTGAACCGCAGGCGCCTGCTGGTACTGCTGCCGCCTCTGCTGTCTCAGTTCCTGTATTTGTTGCTTTGGCCGGGGCTGATAGCTCTCGACGCCCCACAGTCTCTGCCTTTCCCAATACCGGTTATTTTTCCAGCCTCTCCAGTTCTGCTGAAGCCGGTGATGAGGGATCCGTTCATAGTTCCACCGGTTCCCGTACCAATTACGGTCTCTGTAGTATCCTCTCCAACCCGGGTCCACATCATAATAAAAACTGGGGATGGTCCTGTAATAGGCCCAGCCCCGGTCATAATAGCGTGAGCGGTACCAGCGTCCTTCCCAGAAAGACCACCACCAGCCATTCCAGAAATAGAGGTCGATATCACTGTCCGGGGCGACATAAACATACGTGTCCGGCAGTACGATCAACTCCGGTGGTTCGGCAAAGACGATGGACGGCAGCCCGATATTAACGCTTACATCGACCCTTGCCATCGCCGGACCAGGAACTGCAATTACCAGCGCCAACAACAATGCTCCCAACAATACTCTCTTCATTTTGTGGCCTCCTTTGGACATATGCGATTCTTAAGTAAAGTGTACCGTATTCCCGGGCAATGTAAAGGGGGAACCGGTGGCACACACTATTTGTTTTCGCGGCTGTATGCCTTGAAGGTAATGATCAGCCCAATGATCAGCAGAATGCCTTCCAGGACCATAAATACCGTCGTGCTTGTGTTTGCAGTACCTTGTTGATAGGCGCTCGCCGCGAACATTCGGAAAAGGCCAAGAAGAAGAAAAAACCATCCCGCAAGCGTTATCAGCACGGTCCAATCACGTGCCCAGCGATTATGCGCGCGGACGGTTGCAAGGCCTGCAACAAACATCAAGACGCCGGACAGATAAACAACAGGCGGGATCTGGGCGTCGTAAAGATGCGGCTGCACAAGCGGGAACTCAGAAACGATCATCGCTACGATAGTGGGGCCTGCCAGCCCCCCGATCTGCTTTGATTTGTTCAAAGGATCCTCCGATGCTTCATAGGCGACAACGAGTTAAATAAGGCGCGGTGGCGACCAGCTAAATTGAAATCTAAAAAGCGCTTATTCACCGTCGCCTTGATTTTTTTGTTAAGCCAGCCTTTCATTTTTCTGTATTCTTAATTTCCAGTTTTGAATATCTTATAATATCGTCTTCAAGTCTCTCGGTATCCTTTATAAAGCCGTAAATATTAATTTGGTTGCTGTCTTTTTCTCTGATTATAAAATCTCTTGGTTTATCAAGAAAGATTGAATACATGTTTTTCCTTTTAATTGAAGCCACATCTTCCCAGAGAATGGTTTTTTCCATAGAGAAACGCTTTCTTATGACTTTTGATTCGTTTATATGTATTTCCGTTTTGAGAAGTATGAAAACCATAAGGAGCGGTATCGCACAGAAAAAGTACGTTAACACGATCGGCAGGACAACAACCCAAGATAATGTCGGCGGCAGGCCGATTTTGAAGAACGCAGAACTAGCAATTAAAGGGAAAGCAAATATTAGCCAATAATTCAAGAACACTTTCCATAATGAATATTTATATATTTTCATTTTTCATTTACGGCTTAACATCTTTTTTTATCCCGCAGCGGCATTTTCTCTTATGTTTGGCTTTTGCTCTGCCTGCTGACAGGAAAATAGAGGAATAATGCCCCGTTTTGGCGGTATAACTCCGTGTACGGGGGTGTTATATCGCTGCGGTATAATTCGGCTGTTCTGTTATTGCGAACGAAAGAAATGCCCGAACTGATCTGCTTTTGCTCTTTGAAGCCTGACATGAAGTCACTCCCCTTTTATTAACCCGGCAATTGAATATCCCAATCTGTCATCCCCGCTTGTCGGGGATCTTTCTTTGTTTTCGGAGAGATTCCGGACAAGCCGGAATGACAAAGTTAAATTATTTGATTGCCGAATTAATAGTTGCCATTCCCCGTCTTTCAGCAACTATTTTATACCTTGCCGTTCAGAGCAGTGTCAAGGGGAAACTGTTTGTTTACAATAGAAACCCATTGCTTAGGAGCTTTGCTTCCGTTAAGCTAGTGATATGAAGGCGGTTGTGATCGATAGATACGGGGATAACAGCGTTATCGGGATCAGGGATTTGCCGAGTCCGGTCCCCGGGGCCGAGGATGTGCTTATCAGGGTCCATGCCGCATCAATCAACCCGGTGGACTGGAAGATCCGTCAGGGCATGACCAGGATCCTTACCGGGTCAAAATTTCCGAAGGTCCTCGGGAGCGAGTGTTCGGGGGAGATCATTGAAACCGGCGCAAAGGTAACAGGATTAAGGGTAGGCGACAGGGTGATCGGCTTTTCGGGCATCCGCCGGCTGGCCGCTTTTGCGGAGCATGTGGTCGTCAGCCAAAAGAACGCCTTCCCGATGTCAGGAAATATCAGCTTCGAAGAGGCCTCGACCCTCCCTGTGGCCGGGCTTACTGCCCTCCAGTCACTTCAGAAACTCGGTCATATCTCCCCTGACAGCAATGTCCTGATCAACGGGGGCTCTGGCGGGGTCGGGACCTTCGCCATCCAGATCGCAAAGATATTCGGGGCCCGTATAACCGCGGTGGCGAGCCGTCCCAATGCGCCGCTGCTGAAAGAACTCGGGGCTGATGTGACGCTCGATTACAGGCAAGAGGACTTTACGAAAAGCAGCGAGCGTTACGATATTGTCTTTGACGCGGTATCAACCCGGTCCTTCAGCGAATGCAGACGGGTGATGACCCCTGAGGGCGTCTATGTCAATACCCTGCCCACGCCTTCAGTACTGCTCTACCAGTATGGCATCGGCTTTTTGATGAAGAAGAAGGCCAGGAGCGTCATGGTGAGCCCCAACTCAGTGGATATGCAGTGGATGCGCCAGCAGATCGAAGCGGGACGGATCAGGGTTGTGATCGACCGGGTCTATCCCCTGGACCAGGCAGCCGAGGCCCTGGCCTACAGCGAGGCCGGACATGCCCGGGGAAAGGTGGTCTTAACGGTCCCCGGACCCTGAACGGATGCAGAGGCGCGGCATGGCCTGCGGCCCTTTCTTTATGATACAATTTCTCATGACCACCGGCTGTTATACCCTTTCGAAGGCAGATCATCGCAGCATCCTGCCGGCACGCGCTGACGGACATCCTTAGTGGCCTTTTTCCATACACTCACGGGCATGTATCTCACCCAGTCGGTCCTGCATGCCTTCCTCGGACTTATCGTGGTCGAGATATCCTTTTTTGCCTGGGGCATCTCCGACCACCTCTCCCGGTTCAGATACCGGCTGCTCACCCTGACGCTGCCGATCTTCATGTTTCCGCTATATCAGCTCCTTTCCCCGGAGCGGAGTTCCTGGCATTTCAGGGTATCGCGGGCGCTGTTTGACAGCCATCAATGGCTGGATCTGAAGGCCTTCAGCCTCTTCCCTTTTGCCGGGGCGCTCATCGTCATTCTCACCGGCTTTTCGCTGCTCTTCCTCCTCCAGGAGGTCTGGCCCCTTTTCCAGAGGCATAAGGGGCGGTCTTCCGGCCAGGAGTATGAGGAGACCCATCTGTATGACGAACGGATGCACACACTCCTGGGGAGCATCTGCCGGCCGCTGACGATCAATATGCCCTCCTACCGGGTGATCGTCGAGGAACTTCCGACCCTGTTTACACAGGGCTTCAAAAGCCATACAATAGTGATATCCGACCACCTGGTCAGGACCCTGGACGACGACCAGCTTTTGGCGGCCCTGACCCACGAGGTTGTCCATATGATACGGGGCAGCAGCCTGAAGACGCCGGTCATCTACCTGCTGAGGATGCTGATGTTCTACAACCCGGTCAGCCTGGTTGAATTCAGAAGGATAGTGCATGACGAGGAGTTCATCTGTGACGCGATCACCATATCCATGACGAAGAATCCCACAGCGCTTATCGAAGCGTTAAAGGCCTTTTATTACGATCCGGACGAAGAACACGGGAACCCGATGCAGATGAAGGACAGGGTCGAGATCCACAGCCATAACCTTATCCTGGATGAACGGATCGGGAGGCTGCAGGGAGCTGCCTCGACCGGGGAATCGGGCTTCCGCTGGTTGCCGTTCATGCTGACGGCATGCTTTATCATGACAACAGGATATCTGGTGGTATAGAATGCAACCGAAAAGGACATTTCATATCCGTCAATTGTTCATATTCTGCGCGGTCGCGCTCCTGATCGTTGCCGTCCTGGGCCTGCTGAACTGGCTGCCTTCGCTCATGCAGAAGCAGCGCCTCAAGCATTTTTCCTCGATCGATACCATAAAGAAAGAGCTCCGGATCAAAACGGTCTATCTGCCGACCTTCCTGCCGGAGGAGCTCGACCTGGCCTGGCCCCCGACAGAGATGTATGCGCAGGACAACCCGTTCCCTGCAGTCATGATGCATTTCACCCGCAAGGGCACCTCTGAGATCAGGCTGATCATCCATCAGGTCGACTCAAAGGCCGCGTATGAATTCAAACCCCGGATAAGGATCAGAGAAAGGCATGCGGCGAGCCTGATGACGCTGAAGAACAGGCAGGCGCACCTGACCCCCGCTGTCTGCGACAATGACCTCCCCTGCAATCAGCTCTCCTGGAACGAGGGCGGCACAACGATCACCCTTATAGGGATCTTCCCTGCCCGCGATCTCATAAGAATAGCGGCCAGTATGCTGCCAGGAGACTAGCAGACTGCTTCCCCGGCCCCTGTTTTTTGCATGCAGGGCCTATTTTTTTACCGTCTAGGAACTATTTCCCCGATAACTAGGAACTATTGCCAATTACATCTTTCCTTTTGGCCTGATATCATGGTATCAACATCAGAACAGATGAATATAAAAGGAGGGAAAGAAAATGTTACGGATACGGCACACAGGCGGAGAAAAAGCAGGCAAAGGCAATTACTGGAACTTTTCAACAGGCGACCGCGTCAGCTTAGAGGCTGAGGGGATGCTTCCGGGAGATGGCTCGGTCAGCTATTACAAGGCCAACCCGGTCCTGATCCTGGCAGCCGGCCCTTTCCTCGGGCTCATCTATGCGGCCTTCCTGCCCTTTATCGGACTGGCGATCGTCCTTAAGGTGGCCCTGACAAAGGTATTCGGCAGCACCGCAGCCGGGATGTCCAGAGTGAGCACCTTTAACTGGAGCCCCTCAGAGGCCTACCTGGCCGGCAGGCGCCGCAAGAAAATGAAAAACGATGAGGCGGCAGGCAAAAGCAGCACGTCGCCGGGCGAAAAGAAAGAATAGACGATCAGCGGGGGTGTCCGTAGATCAGACGGGCACCCCCGCCGGCAAGGAGGGAACATGAGATCACATAAACCAATTCTGTACCTGCTCTTCATCTCACTGCTTATTTTCTCTATGGCGCCGGCGGCAAGCGCCCTTTCAGATGACGACAAGGCCTGCATGGGCTGTCACGAATCAGACCTTTCAATGACCTTCGGAAACGGCGAGACCCAAAAGCTCAAGGTCAACCAGCAGGAAGTCGAAAAATCGGTCCATGGCATGATCGGCTGCAGCACCTGCCACGGCTTTACCGCTGAAAACCATCCCAAACGGTCGTATAAGAGCAAAAGAGAGCACAGCTCCCTGAGCGCGCGGGAGTGCCAGAAATGCCACAATGCACTCGACAATCCTATCCATAAGAAGCTGATCAGTGAGTCGGCAACAAAGACCATCTGCAGTGACTGCCATGGCTTCCACGCAGTAAAAAGAGTGCGTGAGCTTGCCAAGGGCAACCAGTACTGCCTCACCTGTCATAACCGGGAGCTCACTGTCCATTATAAGGACGGTTTTAAAGAAAACGTACAGATCAAAGAGGACGTGCTCAACAACTCGGTCCATAAGAACCTCAGCTGCATCGACTGTCATGTCAGGGTCTCTGCGGAATCGCATCCGGTAAGGGATTTCAAGACCAAGCGCGACTTCTCGGTCGTCATGGCCGAGCATTGCCGGCGGTGCCATTTTGATAAATATTCAAAGACCCTCGAAGGCATCCACTTCAAGGCCCTGTCCCAGGGCAACGCCAAGGCCCCCATCTGCACCGACTGTCATGGTACGCACGCCATGGCCTCTGCGCGCAACAACAAGCTCGCCAATGCGAAGAAATGCGAAAAGTGCCACAGCGCCATCTATGCCATCTATGCAAAGAGCGTCCATGGTTCGGCCCTGATCCGTGAGAACATCGAGGATGTGCCGATATGTTCGGACTGTCATAAGGCGCATGACAACGCCGGGCCGCATACAGCCGACTTCAGGGTCTCGGTCCCCCAGACCTGCGCAGGCTGCCATGCCAAGAAGGAGATCATGCAGAAGTACGGGCTCTCCACCAGGGTGGTGGACACCTATCTCCAGGACTTCCACGGGGTCACCATGAAGTTCTATAAGCAGTACGGAAAGACGGAGAAGCAGATAGCGGTCTGCATCGACTGCCACGGCGTGCATGACATCATGAAGACGAAGGGTGAAAATGCGGCCCTCATAAAAGCGAACCTGGTGAAACGCTGCCAGAAATGCCATGCCGGTGCAACGGCCGCGTTCCCCGACAGCTGGATCTCACACTATGAGCCTGATATCAAAAAAGCTCCCATGGTCTTCTTTATCGATTGGGGCTATAAGATCTTCATCCCCTTTATGATCATCGGCCTGGTGCTGCAGATCATCCTCCATATGTGGCGGTACATTGTAAACAGATAAAGAAAAGGAGACCATCATGGAAACGACGAACAATGAATATATCAAACGCTTCGGCCCGCTCAGGATCCTTGAACACTGGCTCAATGCCGGCACGTTCATCCTGCTCGTGGTGACCGGATTGTCGCAGAAATTTCATACCTACGACCTGTCCCTCTGGATCATCTCGGTCTTCGGCGGTATCGATGCGACCCGGCTGGTCCATCGCTACAGCGGCATCATGCTGACGGTAATGACCCTGCAGCATGTCCTGGTCGCGTCCTTCGGGATAATCGTCAAGAAATGGCAGCCGTCGATGATCATTCACCTAAAGGACTTCAGGGACGCCATCGACAATATAAAATATTACCTCGGCCTGTCCGAGGAGCCGGCCCGCTGCGACCGGTTCGACTATAAACAGAAGTTCGAATACTGGGGCGTCGTTGTCGGCGGCATGCTCATGGCAGCGACCGGACTTGCGCTGTGGTTCCCGATACTGGTGACCCGCTTCCTTCCCGGGCAGCTCATCCCGGTGGCCAAGGCGCTCCATACCAATGAGGCGCTCCTGGCCTTCCTCGTGATCATAATCTGGCATATCTACAATGCCATATTCAGCCCGGAGGTGCTGCCGATCGATACGGTCATCTTCACCGGAAAGATCTCGAAGGCCCGCATGATCCATGAACATCCGATAGAGTACGAGCGCATCACCGGGATAACCCTTCCCCGGCACCATGAGCATCATGGCCACGAACCCGAACCGGAGGCCGCAGCAGAGACGACAACGACGACCATCACTTGACAGCGGGAGGGTTTTCAACTATGTTTATAGACATAGCGATCCATTGTTATGCAAAAGAAGATCATCATAGCTATACTGCTCACGGTCGTGATCGTCTCGGGAAGTCTTGGGATCATCAGCAATATAGCTGTCCGGGAGACAATAGACAACGCGCTCCAGCACCGGCTCGAACTGTCCCTTGTCGTTGCGCGCAACATAGACCTCCTCCTGAGCAACAGCCTCAAGCGGCTCTATGACATCTCTCTGGCCGGGACCATCGACCTCACTGACCGCGACTGGGGCCCTGAAGGCAGGGCCCTGAAGAAGGCCTTCGACTACTCGATATTTTCGGACGGCCTGTTCATCATCGACAAGTCAGGCACGGTGGTCTATAACTACCCGCACCAGCCGCTGGACCATATCAACCTCCTGGCACTGCCTTACGCACATGTGGTGATGGCCGAGGACCGTCCGTTCATATCCGACATCTTTACCCTGGAACCGACAAAACGCAAGATCATCTATATCCTGGTGCCGCTGAAGAACAAATATGGTTTGATCGTCGGGGCGGTAGGGGCCGAGATAGACCCGTCAGCCCAGAATTTCAATGAGATCATCCAGTCCGTCCATACCGACACCAAGGTGTATATGGAAGTCGTCGACAGCCATGGGGTGGTCATTGCATCGAATGACGCCAAGCGGATGTTCAAGGACCAGCTGGGCGGACATTCAAATTTCCTCAGGAACCTGATCGCCGCAAAAAAAGCGGTCATAACAAAATGCCACCGCTGCCATGCCGCGACCGATGCCCCCTCGACCAAGGCCACCCGCTCGGTCGACATCATGGCCTATGCGCCGCTCGAGAATGCCTCCTGGGGAGTCTCGATCGTACAGCCGGAAAAGGACATCCTGACGCCGATAGCCCGGATGAAGAGGTCTTTCCTCCTTGTCAGCATCGGGTTCATCGGCATAGCGCTGGTGCTCACCATAGCCCTGAGCCGGAGGATCGTCAAGCCGGTGCATGACCTTATCGATGCGACCGTCAAGATCGCCGAGGGCGATATGACCAGGGCCATCGCCTTTGGCGGCACGGACGAGATCGGGAAGCTCGGCAGCAGCTTCGAGGTGATGAGGCTGAAGCTGGCCGATTCCCTTGAGGAGCTGAAGAAGTCCAACGCCGAACTGGAGGCAAAGGTCGAGGAGCGGACAGTGCAGATCGATAACCACCGGAAACGGATCAAGGAGCTGCTCCAGAAGGTGATCACCACCCAGGAAGAGGAGCGCAAAAGGATTGCCAGGGAATTCCATGACGTCATCATGCAGGACCTTGTTGCCACGCTCCTGAAGGTCGACCTCTGCAGCAAACATCCTGAGAGCGTGACCCCTGCCAAGATCGAGGGGATAAAGGCCATCATAGAAAAAAATATTGAAGATGTCTCCCTGATCATCAAGAACCTGAGGCCGCTCATGCTGGACGACCTCGGTTTTGTGGCCTCTGTCCGCTGGCTCGCCGAATTTCATCTTGAGTCGAAGGGCATCAGTTGCTATGTTAATATAGACAATGCGGTGAATGACCTTGCCCTGGACCCCCAGGCCGAGATACAGCTTTTCAGGATCATGCAGGAGGCGATCATCAATATCTCAAGACATGCGGCCCCAAAGAATGTCTTTATCCTCATCGGGGTCAACCATGAGCGGCTGAACATAGAGATTGAGGATGACGGCTGCGGCTTTGACACCGAGTCCCTTGAAGTGTCGGGCGACTCCACCCGCGGCCTCGGCATCCTCGGCATGAAGGAACGGGCCTCCTTCCTGAACTGGGACCTGAAGATCTGTTCCGAGCCCGGCAAAGGCACACGGATAGGCATCAAGGCGCCTCTGGCCAGCGAGTTCGACCATGTCTAAGATCACGGTCCTTATTGCGGATGACCATTCCCTGGTGAGAGAGGGGATCATGGCCTTTCTCCAGCATACGGAGGATATCGAGGTGGTGGCCGAGGCGTCCGACGGGATCGAGGCCATAGAAAAGACAAAGAAACACCGGCCTGACATCGTGCTCATGGATATTTCGATGCCGAGATTGGGCGGCCTGGAAGCTACGGTAGAGATCCGGAAGTTCGATCCTTCGATCAAGATCCTGGTGCTGACCCAATATGACGACAAGGAGTATATCTCCCGTTTTCTAAAGGCCGGGGTATCCGGGTATCTGCTTAAGAAGGCTGTCGGGAGCGATCTCGTTTCAGCCATCCGGGCCGTCAAGTCGGGGGAGATCTATCTCTACCCCGCCGTTGCCTCAAAGGTGGTCGACAGCTTCCTCGGCAAGGAGGCCCACCCGCCTGACGATATTTACGATACGCTGACCGACAGGGAAAAACAGGTCCTGAAACTGCTGGCAGAGGGGCATGCCCACAAGGAGATAGCCGACATGCTCAAGATCAGCCCCAAAACGGTCATCGTCCATCAGACCAACACCTTTGAAAAGCTCGGCTTCAGCAACCGCTCGGAACTTATCAGGTTCGCCCTCGCCCGCGGCATCATCCAGTAGCCCGGACCTTTTATTAATCTCTTGTTTACGCCCTCATCAGCGGGATATAATCTCTGTCATGGAGAACCTGCTTGAGAAGAAAATAACCGGTCTGATCCTGCAGGGCGGACCCATGACCTTTGAACGTTTCATGGAGATCGCCCTCTATGACCCTGAGCTTGGCTACTATTGCTCGGCAGACCTGGAGATCGGCAAGGCAGGGGATTTCTACACAAGCTCCCACCTGCACCCTGTCTTCGGGGCCATGCTCGGCAGGCAGATCATGGAGATGTGGGAGTTCATGGGCAGGCCGGAGCAGTTCACTCTCGTGGAGGTCGGCGGAGGGACAGGCCATATCTGCTGCGACATTCTCGACTCGCTGAGGGAGGGGCAGTTCTTTGATGCGCTTCAGTATATCATCGTCGAGATCAACCCGGCGATGAGGAAAAAGCAGCGGGCGCTGCTTGCCGCGTATGCCGAAAAGGTATCCTGGGTCTCCTCCCTGGAGGAACTCGCCCCTCTGCAGGGATGCATCTTTTCGAATGAACTGATCGATGCGTTCCCGGTGCATCTTGTTGAGATGGGGGACGAACTCACCGAGATCTACGTCAATACCCGGGCAGGCGCTCTGGTCGAAGAGGCTGGACCGTTAAGCACCCAGGCCCTTGCGGATCATTTCCGGGAATTTCATATCCATATCGAAAAGGGATACAGGACCGAGGTGAACCTCAGGGCCGGACAATGGCTGGGGGATGTCAGTGCGAAGCTGCTGGAGGGCTTTGTCCTGACCATAGACTACGGATACAATACCCGCGATTATTACAGCGAGGACAGGGACAGGGGGACGCTCCTCTGCTATCACCGGCATCAGGCCGGAGAGGACCCGCTGCAGCATATAGGCCAGCAGGACATCACCGCCCACGTGAACTTTTCGGCGCTCAAAAAATGGGGAGAGGACGCGGGGCTGAGGACGCGGGGGCTCTCAAGCCAGGGGGCCTTCCTGGTATCCCTCGGCATCGACGCGGAGATCAGCCGGCTTGCAAAAGAGTCGCCGGACTATCCCGTCGAACTCGCCCGCATCAAGAAGCTCATCCTCCCGCAGGGCATGGGGGACTCACATATGGTGATGGTGCAGTACAAGGGCAGCGGGGAGCCGGTGCTGAAAGGTTTTTCGCTCAGGGACCAGACCCGGCACCTGTAAGCAGCGTCCTGTGGTACTGCAGGCTCTTTAAGGCATGCTCCCGTGAATGCGCCTCAAGCGTATGGACGCAGTCCTTCCCGTCAAGCAGCTCAAAAAATCTCTTAAAATCAAAACTGCCCTCGCCCATCGGCAGATGCTGGTCAGCGGTGCCGTCATTGTCATGCAGATGGAGCTCGAGGATATAGGGGGTCAGCGCCGACATCCAGTCCTCAAGCGGGGTCTTCGCAAAGAGATTGAAATGGCCGGTATCGAAACAGACGCCAAAATCGGCCGTTGCCATGGCCTCCATAAGCAGCCTCAGGTTCGTCGGTTCATCCTCGAAGATATTCTCGATAGCGATCCTGGTCCCGATCCCTGAGGCGATCTTCATGAGTGGCTGCCAGGTCTGGAGGCTCTTCTCGAGCCAGAGGTCCATGTTCAGGCCATAGCGCCATTTTTCATATCCTGAATGGAAGACGACCACCTTCGGCCGAAGGTCCCCGGCAAGATCGAGGACCTGATGGAACCTCAGCATCGTGGCCTCGCGGACCTTTGCATCGACCGCACCCGGTGACAGGTCCATAAAAGGGGCATGGATGGAAAGGGAGGGATGATAGTCGAGTTCTTCCCTGAGTTCCCGTATAGCCGCAGGGGTCAGGATATCGAGGACCTCGGCCCCGACGTAAAGCTCAATATTGGTCCTGTCTGCCCGTATAAAGCTCAGATGCTCGGGGATACGCTGAAAGGGGATATGGATATGGGGTGAGATCACTCTGCTGAAGAGGCCTTTGTCTCTTTCTTCTCCGTTGTTTTGGCCTCCTTGGTCTCTGTCGCTGCTGCGGGCTTTTCGACCCCTTCGGTCTTCGTCTCCTTGGACTTGCCTCCCTTTTTGGGGGCGCCCTCATCTTTTTTCTTGCCCGTGCCGTAGTCAGTTGCATACCAGCCGGTGCCTTTCAGGACAAAGGACGTGTTTGAGATCTTCTTCTTCAGCCGGCCACCGCAGTCAGGGCATTTTTCGAGCGGCTTATCCGTCATCTTCTGCATCACCTCAAGGTGTTTCTTGCATTTCGCGCATCCGTACTCATATATGGGCATAGTGCTGAGACCTCCTCTATAATTCTCTAACAACCTGATATTATTAGTTTTTCCTATCCCATTACTATAACCGAGAGCCTGAAACCAGGTCAAATCCCCTTAACAAAGAAGGTGCGGTCATTCCCTGTATATGTATTCCGGGAAAATAAAAGCATATAATAAACAACGATGATCACGGCCGCTCTGACAGGAAATTTCGGCATGGGCAAGAGCTCGGTCCTTCGCCTGTTCGAGGCATGCGGGGCACTGACCCTCGACAGCGACAGGATCGTGGCCGGGTTGCTGGAGCAGCCGGAGGTCATTGAGAAGGTCTCTGAAGCGCTCGGCAGCGGGGTGACCGATGCAGGCGGCAGGCTCATGAAAAAGGTCGTCGCCGAAAAGATCTTTAACGACCCCGAGCTGAAGCGGAAACTCGAAGATATTCTGCACCCGCTTGTCTTTGACCGTATCGATGCCTTCGTCAGAGATCCCGGCCACGCGGACCGTCTGCTCATCGTCGAGGTGCCACTTTTGTTCGAGACCGGATCAGCGGCAAGGTTCGACCGGACCATAACAGTGCATACGACCCCTGCGGAGGCAGAAAAGCGGCTCCTGCAAAAAGGTGTCCGGGCCGAGGAGGCACGCGCAAGACTGCTGACCCAGATGCCGATAGCAGAGAAGATAAGGCTCGCGGATTATGCGATCGACAACAACGGCAGTCAGGAGGATACAAAAAAACAGGTAGAGGCGCTCTACCGGCTGCTGGTCAGTGGATCCCGTACTTCTTGAGCTTGTGGTAAAGCGTCTTTCGGTCTATCCCGAGCATCTGACTCGCCTTTGACTGGTTCCCGCCGGCCTGCTTGAGCACCTTCAGGATATAGTCCCTCTCCATCTCTTCAAGCGACGGCTGTTCTTTTGATGCCGCGGTCAGGCCGGCGCCGGCGATCGAAAGGTCGGCAGGAAGGATGCTGCGGGAGTCACAGAGTATCACCGCCCTTTCCATGACGTTTTCAAGCTCGCGCACATTGCCCGGCCAGGGGTAGGCATTAAGGACATCGCCGGCCTCCAGGCTTATGCCCTTTATATCCTTGGAGAGTTTCCGGCTGTATTTTTTCAGGAAATATCCGGCCAGCGCCGGGACATCTTCCCGCCGCTCCCGGAGAGGCGGGATCGTAATAGCAATGACATTCAGCCGGTAGTAGAGGTCCTCTCTGAAGGAGCCGGCCCGGACAAGGGCCAGAAGGTCTCTGTTCGTGGCGGCCAGCACCCGCACGTCGACCTTGAAGGTCCTGTTGCTGCCGACCCTCCTGAACTCGCCGGAATCAAGGAAGCGCAGCAGCTTCGGCTGGAGCCCCAACGGCATCTCGCCGATCTCGTCCAGGAAGAGGGTCCCCTTGTCGGCGACCTCGACGATCCCGTGCTTGGTCTGATAGGCGCTGGTGAACGAGCCCTTTTCATGCCCGAATATCTCGGACTCGATCAGGTTCTCCGAAAGCGTCGCGCAGTTCAGGGCAATGAAGGGTGAGGTGCCCCTCTTGCTGTGATGCCAGATGGTGTTGGCGATCAGCTCCTTCCCTGTCCCGCTTTCGCCCTGGATAAGGACCGGTGAGTCGGTCGGGGCCGTTTTCCTGATGAGCCCGAGGATCTCCTTCATAGGCTGGCTGTCGCAGATGAACTCAAAGGGCGACTCTATCCGCACCAGCTCCTGTTGCAGGAGCTGGTTCTTGATGCTGAGCCTGCCGTACTCGTAAGCGCGGTTGATGACGATAGCCAGCTCGTCGAGCTTGTACGGTTTGGTCAGATAATCGTAGGCGCCGTTCTTCATCGCATCGACGGCGGTCTCGACCGTCGCCTTGCCGGTCAGGACCAGGATCACGGGGGATGCCGGGTCCCGGCGCAGTTTTTTCATGACCTCGATCCCGTCCATCCCGGGCATGACGATATCAAGGAGGATCACGTCAAAGATAGTGTTCTTCAGGATATCGAGCCCTGCCTGGCCGTCCGATGCCACCTCGACAGAGAAACCCTTCCTGGTCAGTTCCTTCCGGAGCAGCCGGCGCATCGGCTCTTCATCATCGATGACCAGGACCCTAATCATTGCGCGACTGTGCGGGCAGGCGGATACTGAAGGTCGTCCCCTTGCCCTCCTCGCTGACAACATCGATGCTGCCGTTATGGTCCTCCACGATCTTATGGCAGATCGAAAGTCCGAGGCCCGTGCCCTCGCCCACCGGCTTGGTCGTAAAGAACGGATCGAATATCTTGTCGATGCTCTCTTCCGGTATCCCGGCCCCGGAGTCTGCTATAGAGACATTGATGCCCGGCATGTCCTTGAGGTATTTCTTTCCGCGGATCCCGTTGCTCATGCTGCTGCTGATGACGATGCGCCCTTTTTCGGGCGTAAAATACATCGAGTTCATGATGATGTTCATAAAGAGCTGCCTGAGGCTGCCGGGGTCGGCATATATCCGCGGCAGGTCCCGGTTGAGATTGAATATGATGTTGTGGTTCAGGCGCTTGGCCCGGTGGTTGACCAGGAGTATGACCTCCTTGATCAGCTCGTTGATGTCTATCTCACGGTATGTCCCGCCCGAGGGACGTGCAAAATCCAGGAGGCTCCGCAGGATGTCCTTGCAGCGGAAGATCTCCTTATGGATCGTCTCAAGGTATTCCGGGAAGTCCTCAAAACCGCTGGTGACGCGCAGCTGTTCGTCCTGGGACCTGTCGAGCAGGGCCTCAGCATACCCGGCAATGATGCCGAGGGGGTTATTGATCTCATGCGCAATGCCGGCCACAAGGGTGCCGAGAGAGGCAAGCCGGTCAGACCGGATGAGCTGCTGCTCAAGCCTTTTCTGGTCAGACACGTCCTTGAGGTAATGGACGACGGCATACAGGCTGCCTTCCTCGTCGGTCAGCGGATATGCCCAGAAATGGTACATATTGCCCATGATCCCCTTGAGCTCCATAAAGGACTGCCGTTTGCTGCTGATCGTCTCCCTGCAGACAGAGGTCTGCGTATTGATGCCGATCCGGTAGAAGATCTCCCAGCATTTCTT
Source organism: Nitrospirota bacterium (assembly GCA_004321925.1). Taxonomy (GTDB): domain Bacteria; phylum Nitrospirota; class Thermodesulfovibrionia; order Thermodesulfovibrionales; family UBA6898; genus PALSA-1316. The sequence goes on from SCQH01000097.1 coordinate 40,205, forward strand.
GCCCTGGACCTCGACCGCTGAGAGGCCCGCCTTTTTCAGCAGGGTATGGTTTGCCCGGATGACGCGCTGCTTGCTGTCCTCGATCCAGACCATATCGGTTATGGAATCAAAGGTCCGCTCCCACTCCTTCTTCTCCCGGGAGATCTCCTGGAAGAGCAGGGCATTTTCAAGCGCGATCGATATATGTTTTGCGGCCGGCAGCAGAACCTGGAGGTCCTCCTCGCAATAGCGCGACAGTTCCGTGCTGTCGAGGTTGAAGACGCCGAGGATCTTGTCATGGAAGAGCGGAATGCTTATTGTCGACCGGATGCCTTCATCGAAGAGTTTCTTGTCCAGGGGGAAGGCCTGTTCACTGAGATCGTAGTTTATCCAGGGCTTATTGTTCCTGATCACCCAGCCGGCGCTGGTGCCCTCGACCGGCGCCTTCACGCCCTTCTTCATGATGGTCTGCATCTCGGTGTCAAGGGCGAATATCAGAAGGTTATTGTCCTGTTCGTTATAGAGCAGGAGACTGGCCCTGTTATACCCGATGAGCTTCCTGATCTCCGAGACCATGATCCGGAAGACGGTCCCGATGCTCAGGCTGGAATTGATGATCCCGCTGAGTTCGCTGATCAGATTGAATATCGTGAGGTTCTGGTCCATCCCAACCTTCTGACCGGCCTCCTGCTCAACCGGCTGATCACCCTTCTGAACAATCTGCGGGTTCATCCGGCGGGCCTGCGTCGACGGGCTGAACGCACTGTCCGGTCCTTTGCGCATCCCGGACAAAGAGGACCCGGGACAGTCATAATATCCATATGGTATTATAACAAACGTTGCCGCGCATAACCTGATCCGGGGGTATTGACTGAATGAAGCGTCCAGGCTGGTATATCATTATGACAATCTCTCTGCTGCTGTTGTCGTCATTTTTCTATGCGCTTCAGCTCTTCCTTTTCAGAAAGACGGGCGATACGTTCTTTTACCTGCTCCAGGATGTTGCGTTCGTCCCTATCCAGGTCCTGATCGTTTCGCTGATCATCGAACGGCTTCTCAACGAGCGCGAAAAGGCAGCCCTCCTCAAGAAGATGAACATGCTCATCGGCGCCTTTTACAGCGAGGTCGGCTCCGACCTTATCAGGCACTGCTCACGCTTCAGCGCCGACCTGACGGAGCTGAAGCAGCACCTGATCGTCACGCCGAACTGGAAGGACCAGGACTTTGAGAAGGCCCGGTTCCTGGTGACGCACGCAAACCCCAACCTTGACGCCGCGCGGGCAGACCTCGGCGACCTCAAGCCCTTTCTTGAGGCCAAACGCGGGTTTCTCCTCAGCCTTCTGGCAAACCCCAACCTGCTGGAGCACGACGCCTTCACCGACCTCCTCTGGGCCGTCTTTCACCTTCAGGAGGAGCTCAGCGCACGCCCCCAACTGACAGGCCTGCCGCGGCATGACTATGACCATCTTTCGGGCGACATGAAGCGCGCCTTCACACAGCTCCTGGCCGAGTGGCTCTCCTACCTGATGCACCTGAAGCATGACTACCCCTATCTCTTCTCACTTGCCGTTCGGATGAACCCGCTTGACATGAAGGCCTCCGCTGTCATAATGGATTAAGGGACCCATAGGCCTGACTTCATTGACCGAAAGGAGAATATCATGAATATGCAGAAAAGAAAGAGGAGTTTTACGCTGATCGTCGCCGGTATCCTTTGCCTGGCATTCTGGGCCGCGGCCCCGGGCCTGTCAGAGGCCGCAGGAAAAGGCGAGGCAGCCGGTTCCCTGGCCATCGACGGCAAAAGCGTCCGCCTCGTCAATGTCTATGCCATGGACCAGCCGAACACCTTTGATAAGAAGAAATCAGACATTGCCGTGATGATCACCGAAAAAGCGCTGGAGGATGAGGCCTTCAGGGACCTCGAGGACCTTCTCGATACCTCGCGCAGCCTCAAGGGGACCGCCTGGGTCTATTTCAAGATCAATTCCGAAGAGAAACCCATCTACGAGATGGTCTCCCACCCGACCCTCGGTGAAAGCACCCTGATGATGTCCGGCTTCACCCGGGCCGATTTCATCAAGCAGGTCCTTACCGGAAAGAAGATCGAAGGGACCTTCAGGACAAAACAGAAAGAAGATTTCATGGGCCATTTCTATGAGCTCGACGTGAAGTTCAATGCAGAGATAACCAGGGCAAAGCGGCCGGAGCCTCTTCCTGATGCAAAGAGCGGCAAGGCCCTTCCTGCAAACGGCGGCGAGCCGTACAAGGCATATAAGGCCCTGCATACCGCCCTCATAAATAAGGACATTGCCCAGTTCCGCAAGCTCGCCCCCGAGTCCGGAAAGACAAAGGACCTCACCGACAAAGAGATAGCAGAAGGCATGGAGTTCATGGCCCTGATGATCCCTCATGACCCGACCCTGACAAAAGGCTATATAAGCAAGTCAGGAGACCGGGCTGTCCTCTACCTGACCGGGATGGTCGAGAACGAAAAGAATTACGGCACCATTGAGATGTTAAAGAAAGCAGACCAGTGGCGGACCGTCAAAGAGGGCTGGAGCAATACCCCGCCAGGCAAATAGGCAGAATAAGGGGGACTGTGACCGATGTGCGGCCGTTTTGTCCGAAGCAGTCCGGCCTCGCTGATCGCAGAGAGGTTCAGCACCGGTCTTCCGCCTGATCTCCCGGAGCCCAGCTGCAACATTGCGCCGACCCAGGAGATCCTCATCATCAACCAGCAGGGGGCCAAACAGCTCGTCACCTGCAGATGGGGGTTCCTCCCTTCCTGGGCCAAGGCCCCTTCGCCGGAACAGAGCATGATCAATGCGCGGGCAGAGACCATCGCGACGAAGCCTGCCTTCAGGGAAGCCTTCAGGCAGCAGAGGTGTCTTGTCATAGCCGACGGCTTCTATGAATGGCAGAAGGTAAAGGGCCGGAAAATACCTGTATACATCCATCTCAGGTCAGGGGGGCCCTTCGGCCTTGCAGGCATCTATAGCCGATTGAAGTCGCCTGAAGGGAAAGATATCTGCACCTGCGCGATCATCACCACCGGGGCAAATGAACTGCTGGCGCCCATCCATGACCGTATGCCGGTCATACTCCCGAGGGACAAGGAAGACCTCTGGCTCGACCCCCGTCAGGGCCCGGACGTCCTGCTTAAGATGCTCAAGCCCTACCCCTCAGAGGAGCTTGATTATTACGAGGTCTCCCCTAAAGTGAACGCCCCCGCCTACGACTTCCCTGACGCCATCAACCCCATCTGAATATAGAAGGCTGACCGTTCCATAATCTCCCGGCCTGATAGGTTCTACCGGGAAGATGAGGGTCTATGATAAGGCCAGGCCTTGTGGTAGAATGGTACTGCATAAGAGACGGATAAGGGCTGCTTTCCTGTTATCGGGGAGGCGAAGTGCGTGATAACCATGTAACCCTCCTGTCCGCCAGGGACGGAGAAAAGAAAGATGAGGAGTCGGATATGTTAAGAGGGATTTGGACTGTCGTGGCAATATCGTTCATGGTTCTGCTTTTCTCAATGCCGGCGCAAGCTGCTGAGAGCAAGGGCAAGCCGGCCGGCAAGGAGGATATCAAGGCCGTGACCGCGGCCATGAATGACCTGACAAAGGCCTGCAAGGCCAAGGACAAGGAAAAGGTAAAGAAGTTCCTGACGAAGGCGGCAATGGAAGATGTGAAGAAGGATCCCTCCACGCTCGACATGTTCATGGCCATGTGCGCTGACAACAAGATAAACAAGAACACCAAGTTTACCCTGGACGGCAACGCGATGACCATCGAGACTGTCACGAAAGATAAGACCGGCACGATGACCGAGACAACACGCATGGTCAAGGAAGACGGCCAGTGGAAGGCAGGCAAATAATTTCCTGAGATGCTTGAGCAGCGTGCGGGGCGGTGTCCCGCACGCTGTGTAGTCAGCGTGTTTCATACTCTTGCGCCGAGGCGATCGGCGGGTCAATAGACTCTGAGAGTGCAGAAAAAGGGTGACCCGTTATGTTCTTGTTTCCGAAACGGAACTGACAGGGGTTGTCTTATTCCCCTTTTTTCATGCGCACCGCCTCTGCGATTCTCTGCCGCAAGTATTCATACCATTCGTCCTGGATCCTGTCTATCGGACCGATGTTTGTTTTGAAGCCTTCCAGTGTGCCGCCCGCTTCTATCAATTTCCTGTACCCATCTGAGTAGACCCCGTCTTTATAGTGGAACAGGAAATGGGTGAGGCTCCACCAATGCATGTAATACAGATTGAAGTGCCTGTTGACATCGGGCCCGCCGCTGCCGCTGATGAGAGCTGTCAGCGGGATTATCTTTCCGGCTTTGATATCCTGACCGATGTTGCCGGTCAAGGCGAGGCCCGGCAGCCACCATAGAGGATACGAATCAAAGGCTATCTGCCCCGGATGTAATTTGCCGGCCTCTATCTTGCTCGATCCGAAATAGTCCGCCAAGCCTTCATCTATCCACTGCGGTATTTTGAAATGAGCAACCTCATTATTTAATTGATGCATCGCTTCATGCAGCATCCAGTGGTAGGGGATAACGTATCATATTTTTCGCACATTTAAAGTCATGGTGTCCTCAAAATGGTAATGTAATTTATCGAGAAAAACATAACCAGAGGAGAGACACCATGACTCAAAAGAATTGTACCAGAA
>SCQH01000098.1 GCA_004321925.1 Nitrospirota bacterium
GTTCTCCGTCCCACTGCCAGTTACGGTTCTTGTCCAGATACCAGATCCCGTCCTGATAGATACCGATCTCAGCTATCCCGTCTCCATTCCAGTCACCTACTACCGGCACTTCCCCGGTCATCCCGACCCCAAACACTCCTATCTTATCCGTAGGCTCACCGTCCCACAGCCAGTTGTTATTCATGTCCAGGTACCAGGTCCCATCCAGGTAGACCCCTATCTTGGTTATCCCATCTCCGGTCCAGTCTCCTACCACCGGGATCGCTCCGGTCATCCCGACCCCAAATACTCCCCTTTTATCGGTAGGTTCTCCGTCCCACTGCCAGTTACGGTTCATATCCAGGTACCAGATACCGTCGATGAATACCCCTATCTTGGTTGTCCCGTCTCCGGTCCAGTCCCCTACCACCGGTATGGCCCCGTCGAGTCCTACCCCGAATATCCCAAGGGTATCTGCAGGGGTCCCTTCCCATGCCCAACTCTGGTTCGAATCCAGATACCAGGTGCCGTGATCGAATATCCCGATCTTGGTGGGGGCTATGGCGGTCGTAAAGGTCGCCGTCACGCTGCAGTTGGCTGTTACCGCGCTTGTCGTATAGGTGAATGCCGATGTCCCGTTTGCAGGTGTTCCCCCGCAGGTGCCGGTCATCGCCGCCGTATACCCGCTGTTCGGCGTTACGGTGAAGGTTGTCGCTGAGCCGTGGTTTACGGTCCTCGATGCAGGGCTTATCGTTCCTCCTGCACTGCCGCTGGCACTCACTGTCCAGGTCTTGAGATTTGCTGTGCAGGTCGGGGAGGTACTTCCCCCGTTTGATCCGGCACAGGTCCAGGTCCATGGTCCGCTGCCGCTCACTATTGACGGTGTACCGGGGTTACAGAGGTTTACTGCAGGTGCTGTATCAAATGACTTGTTATTGGATGACCCGCATACTCCGTTTACCGGGGTTAGAGTGAATGTGGCTGTCACACTGCAAGCCGCTGTCACAGCACTTGTCGTATAAGTAAACGCTGATGTCCCGCTTGCCGGTGTTCCTCCGCAGGTGCCGGTCATCGTCGCTGTGTATCCACCGTTTGGTGTTACGGTAAAGGTTGTTGATGAGCCGTGGTTCACTGTCCTTGATGCAGGGCTTATCGTACCTCCTGCACTGCCGCCTGCTGTTGCTGTCCAGGTCTGGATGTTGGCTGTGCAGGTCGGGGAGGTGCTTCCCCCGTTCGTTCCGGCGCAGGTCCAGGTCCACGGTCCGCTGCCGCTTACGGTTGATGGCGTACCGGGGTTGCAGAGGTTTGTTGCAGGCTTTACGGTGAATGTCCCGGTATTGGATGATCCGCATTCGCCGTTTACCGCAGGTCTTGTCAGGCTGAAGTTCAGGGTAACGACCGCATAAGGCCCTATCAGAACATTCGTTACCGTGGCAGGATTATACCCAGTCGCTGTCACGGTGATGTCTGTTGCTACCGATGGCACCTGTGAGAAATAATGCCCTCCCGGTGACCCGTCTGTCCCGGGGGGCAGGGTGTGCACGGTCAAGCCCGGCCCAGGCCCGCCAGTCGCAGTGGTTGTGATCGCAGCACCCACTATGGCCGCACCGGTCGTCTTATCCGTTACCATGCCCGTCAGGTACCCATTGGCATCGTTGGGGTTATTGGTTATAAAGCTCCACTCTCCTCCGGCTTGGTTCAGGTTGCTCCTGGTTGCTGCACCATAGGCATCCACTGCCCATACCCTCCAGTAATAGGTCTTGTTGTCGGTTAGGCCTGCCTCCGGTCCTATCACGGTATAACTGTAGGGTATCTCTTCTTTTGTATAGATTATGTTGCTGCCGCTGAACGGCAGGGCCTTTGCTATCTCAACGGTATAGGTCAGTCCGTCCGCGTCTGTACTTTCTCCCCAATCAAGGACGAGTGTCGTCAACTGGTCCACTCCGTCTGCAGGGCTGACCGGACTGAACGCCGATGGCGGCGGGTTGTTGTCCCTGTCTTTGTATACCACGGATCTCTTCAGGGGTGACAGGAGTTTGGTATCTTTGTCTCTAACAAAGTAATAGATCTCATATGCGCCGCTCTCGGTGAACTGGTCAAAGCTGTATTCCCAGTTGCTCGTCCCTGCGTTCCAGGTCATCGGCCTTTTTGTTAGCTGAAGGTCCTGCTGGATACTGTCTGCCGGGGGATTAAGCACTAATGATGGTTGTCTTATCTCCACCCAGACTGCTGTATCCACTTCGTTGTTGTCGTTGACCTTGGCCGTAAGCAGTGCTGTTATGTCGCCCGCACTTGAGGTGCGATAGATTGTACCTGATACGGTTGTGACTACCGCAGGGTTTAAGGCTGAGTTGGTGCCGAAGTTCGCCACACCGAGTTTCAGGTTTGCCGCTTCTGCACCGTCTCCGCTTGCATCTCCGCTCAGCGTATTGCTGCCGGTGCCGTCTCCGTTGTCTTCCATTTGCGGGTGCTGCACTGCACCGTCATAGTAAGGCGCATTGGCATTAGGGTTTGTGCCGCCTTTCCTGGTGAATATCTCTGTCCGTGCCGTCGCCTCTTCAAAGGCCTCTTTGAAGGTCTTGTCATTTCCAAGCAGGCTAAAGAACTCCTCAAGGAAGAACTCCCCGCTCCTGATGGTCGCCCCTCCTTCTGAAGGCTCCTCAGGTCCTTTGTAGGAGACTTCGTTGTCTGCTGCGCTGGTGATGATCATCCGCCCTGCGTTGCTTGCTGTCGGGGCCTGTGTGAGTGAGGACATGAAGCTCCCTGAGTAGCACGACCCTATGATCACTATCCTCTTTTCCTTGAGCGCCTCGGGGTTGGCGTCCGCTCCGTTCATCAGGTTCGTCTCAAGGTTGCTCAGCCAGGTACTGAGGTCTGTCGGTGTGATAGTCTCGCTCCCGGTGTAGAAAGCGTTTGTGCTGCCGTGGTCCACCATGATCACATAGAGCGGTGCAGGCACCCCCTTCATCCTCGGCGCTGCCCACTCCTCTATCGCGTACTGGATATTTGCCCTCGACGGTATCCCGTCTACCCCGGTTGAGAGCTGATAGCTCAGGTAGTAGATGTTTTCATCCGAGAACCCGCGGGATTTCAGATGCGTGTATATCCGGCCGGCGGTCTTTGAATGGGATTTGAGCCCCTCAGGGTCGGTACTGATCTTGCCCACTACGATGACTGCGTATCCGGCAGAGGCGCCTACCATAACGGTCATCGGGGTCGATTGGGAGGCGCTCAAAAGTCCTGAGTTGGTGTTTTCGTAGAAGGCCTGGATGCTGTAGGGCCCTTTTTGGGTGAAGACGTTTATGTTCGGTATCTGGAAGTCTCCGTAGCTGTCATTTACGGTTGTGGTCAAAGGTGTTAGGGCCACGCCCTTGGGGTCCCAGATCTTCAGTTTGATCGTCTCGCCTGTCGGGTCTGCCCCGTTTGCTGATAGGTTCTGCAGTCTCCCCCAAACGGTCAGAGTGTTTGGCAGGGCGGTGCTGCCACTTGGGTTGATGGTAGGGTTTGACATATCAAGCGACAGTGCAGTAACGCCCGGCGTGAAGGTGTAGCTCTGGCTGCCAGGGGCACCGCTGTTGCCGAGCAGGTCGGTTGCAAAGTACCTGAGGGTCGTCTGCTGGTCTAGCGGGATAGGAGTCGTATATATTGCTGATGAGGTGGTAGGGGGGGTGCCGTTTGTGGTGTAGTAGATCCTATCGCAGCCTGAGCCTCCTGTGTTGTCTGTACAGGTAAGGCTTACCAACTGCGGTATACCATAGGTCGCACCACCAGGGGCCGCACTGACGCCAGGACCGGTAGTGTCAAGGATGATCGTATCGCTCACCGGTGCAGACAAGTTGCCTGATGAATCCATAAACTTTACATAAACCGTCTTCAGGCCATCTTCCGTGGTACCGCCATATGCCGCATTTGTCATGTCCCAACTCAGCTTTGTTGCCGAATAGGTTTCAGACGATGACCACGCGGAACCATTATTGCTGAACTGCATCCAGGAACAGGTCCCCTGCAGATCGCCGCAGGTGAGGGTTAGGGTTACAGAAGTTGACCCCGTGTTAGCTGCATTGTTATTTAATTTGATAGTGCCTATCGGCGGCGTAATATCAGTCAGGGCATTGGTTGCATACTTAAGGTCGGCATTTGTTTTGTCATAATAGCTGATATGCACCCCGTTGCCGCTGTCCACTGCGATTGAGGAGTTTACTCCGACATCTCCCGTAATGTCTATTGTTTCGGTTACCCAACTGCCTGTGGCATTCGTCGCATATCTCAAGTTATAATTTGGCTGCCAATCATAATAACTGATATGTATCTTGTCGCTGCCGTCGACCGCGATTGATGTATCTTGAGTCACGTATCCTGCATTGTCTATTGTGACAACTGCCCATGAACCTGAGGCATTTGTCGCATATTTTAAGCCTGTACCCACATAGCTGATATGTATCCTGTTGCTGCTGTCTACAGCGATTGAAGAGCTTGTCCCCACATCTCCAGTACTGTCTATTGGCGTAATCACCCAGCTGCCTGTTGCATTCGTCGCATATTTCAGGTCTAAATTTGTCATATCATAATAGCTGATATGCACATTGTTGTTGCTGTCCACGGCAATTGACGACTCCCTGCTGGAACTGTCTATTGGAGCAGTTACCCAACTGCCTGTTGCATTTGTCGCGTATTTCAGCACTCCAGCTGCATAATAGCTGATGTGGACCTTTTTATTGCTGTCGACTGCCAACGATGTATAATGCCCAGCCGATGACCCCGTGCCGTCTATCGTCGTAGCCACCCAGGTGCCTGTGGCATTCGTCGCATATTTCAGATCGACATTGGTCAAATCATAATAGCTGATATGCACCTTATTGCTGCTGTCCACGGCAATCGATGAATACATCCCTACATCCCCTGTACTGTCTATTGCCGCAGCCGCCCAAGGGCCTGACGCATTCGTCGCATATTTCAGATCTTTATTTTTAGTGTCATAATAACTGATATGTATCTTATTACTGCTGCCCACCGCGATCGATGGGTCACTTCCTACATCTCCTACACTGTCTATGTTCTTCTTCACCCAGGCACCTGAGGCATTTGTCGCATATCGAAGGTCTTTGTTCTGCCATTCATAGTAGCTGATATGTATCTTGTTGTTACTGTCAAATGCTATTGAGGTGAAGTAACCCGCATTAGTTCCCGTATTGTCTACCGTCGAAATTACCCAACTGCCCGAAGTATTCGTTATGTATTTCAGAGAGAAAGGGAAGCCTTGCAGATAACTGATATGCACTTTACCACCACTATCCACAGCAATCGAGGCCATGTCACCTGCATGCGATGTGCTGTCTATCGTCGAAGCAACCCAGGCGCCTGTGGCATTTGTCGCATATTTCAGATGGTAGTTTATATTGTCATAATAGCCTATATGTACCTTGTCATTATTGCCGACTGCGATTGACGTACAGGTACCTACATCTCCGGTGCTGTCTATAGTAGAGGCCACCCATATGCCCGAGACATTCGTCGCATATTTAAGGTCCAGATTTGTTTTGTCATAATAACTGATATGCACGTTCCCTACACTGTCAACCGCTATCGAGGGAGACTTGCCGACATCTCCCGGACTGTCTATAGTAGAAGTCACCCATGTGCCCGAAGCATTCGTCGCATATTTAAGGTCCAGATTTGTATTGTCATAATAGCCTATATGCACCTTGCCGTTGCTGTCCACGGCGATCGATGAGTATAAACCGACATTGCCTGAATCAATGATGATATTTTCCCACTGCCCAAGCCGGTTCGTGGCATATTTCAGATAGCCATTGGTCAGGTCATGGTAACTGATGTGTACCGCGTTATTCGCATCAATAGCAATGGAAGCGGATATTCCGACAGAAGGGGAATCATCGAGTGTCTCATATATCCACTGTGTCCCATTGAAATAGGCATGATACAGGTGATCGGTCCCGTATACAATATGCGGATTGTTTGTTGACTTTTCAACAGCAATAGCCCTTGACGAATTGGATTTTATAGATGCTATATAGGCTACAAAACTTTTTGGCGCATCCACACTCTGGATGTTCCACGCAGCGTTTGAGTTCAGCGGCAGGGCAAAGGCAAAAAAGAGGACCAGACTTGCACAAAGCATCTTCAAATGGATCTTCATATAATCCTCCGCATTGCTATTTTCTGAAGTAATTTATAACTTGTCCGTAATCTTATCGAATACCATAGCGCCCCCTTTTACATCCCGGCACACAGATACGATTCAAAGCTGTCTTCATATTTCAGTTACACTGACATGGATTATTGTCACAATAGACGTACGACAGATGATTTTCTTACCGACCAACTGAATTCTTTTAGGCAGGGATTCGCATAGAGAGTGAATCCGGGAAAGGATTTCATCGAACAGTGATATCGTCAAGAATGATTCCCCCTCTGGAACAGGCTAAGATCTCCACATCCCCTCTGCCTCTCGCAAAACAACCACCCTTAGAATACGCAACTATTCAAGAATAATCAATTTATAGCTTGAGTTATAATTAACTCTAAAGTTATAGATTCAGGTCAAAATAATGACTTATTTCGTCACGATCAGGTCCTTCTCCCTTATCTCCAGCGGAGAGGGCTTCTCGAGTATCTTGGCCTTCGAGAAGTCTTCCTGTATCTCCTCAAGCCGTCCCTCGCCTAACTTTATTGAATCAAAGCCAAGGGATTTGCCGGTGACCGGGTGCTTGACCTCCTTGCCCTTGCGGTAGATGATGATGGCGGCGGCCTTATGGAGCTTTGCTTTGCTGCCGATGTCGGTATACACCATTCCCGCGTCTTTCTTGATCACCATGCCTTCCGTCAGAGGAAAGGCATTTGCGATCTTGGCAGCAAGCCCGTCCATCAGTTCCTTCACCGTCCCCATGCCCTTGTCCTCGGTGAATACGTCCTTCACGTCCATCACCTCGGAGGTTTCGGTATTGATCACCCGGGAAATGATCTCGATCGACTTCGCATCTTCCTTTACGGAGGTCGCGACTATTGCGCTGGCAGCCATGAGCTTGCCGACCCTGATGGAATGCTCGGGGTCCGTAAGCTTTGCCCTGGTCAGCTTCTGTTCCTGAAGCACCTGTTCCAGTTTTGCCCGCTCGATGATACTGAACCTCTTCTGATCGACAAAGGAGCCGATAAGATGATCATAGGCAAGGTCACTGTAGCCCGGGTTCTTCTGCCTGCTCTCAAAAGGCAGGACCGTAATATTCATTCTCGACCCCACCTGCATGACCGACGGGATCTCCCTTTTGACGGTCAACTCAGAGACTGCCTTATTGCCTGAGCCGTCCACTGCTTCAACGATAATTTTGTTGCTGCCGGCATTCAGCTTTACCACCTTGCTGAAAAAGACCTTTTTGCCCTTGCCGGACGAGATCTCCATGCCGTTGACCAGCACTTTTTCGACCTTCTTGTTGTCAAAGGCCTCACCTTCGACAAAATAGCGGTCGACAAAGACTGAAGGGAGATCGCCGGACTCTTTCAGCTTTATGACCGGGAGCTCTTTGTCGAAACCGAGGATCCCGGGGGCGTTAAATGCAAGGAGCACGGGTTCGGGCCTGCGGCTGAAGGCTGCAATATCCCTCTCGACCTCGATCACCGCCTCATTGTCGTTTTCCAGAACATCGACTGCCTTAATGCTGATCCGCTCCCCGGCCTTCTTCCTGCTTATTGCAAGATCGAAGTCATAGGCAACACTGCCTTTTACCTCGAACTTCTCATCGCCGACAACAACTGACTTTATCCCCGTAGCATCGCTGACCGTGCCGGTGATCCTTACAAACTTTTCTCCGGCCCTATCCTCAAGCTTTATGTCGGATATCGCAACCCCGGGTCCCTCACGGTCAACGGTCACGACATGCTCGGCCGACGTCTTGTTGCCGAAAAGATCTTCACATACAACCGTGATCCTGTTTTCTCCATCAAAGACCTGAACTTCTTTCTCAAAAGTAACATCACGCCCGGCAAGTTCAAAGCGGTATTGTTCACCGTTGACCGAGATCTTCGATACAAGCCCGTCTCCCGCAGCCCTCCCCTTTATTCTTACCGACAAGGCCTTGACCGGCCGGCCCTGGGCCGGAGAATCGACAGTAAGGACAGGTGGTCTGACCTGGGTTCCCTTCTTCTGCAGCTGTGCCTTTCTCGCCCTGTTCAGATAAAAGACCGCCTTTGCAGACTCCTCGTCGCGGACCGACCTTTCCAGTTCGCTTACAGCCTCATCGATCTCACCTCTCGTCAGATATGCAATACCCAGCTCTCGATGGGGGAAGTAGTCGATAAAGTGCATGCCATAGGTCCGGGCCATCCTCTGGTCCTTCTCCCGCATCGAAACGGCCCTCGTAAGGTCTGCAACGACTTTTTCCCATTCGCTGGCCTCGGCCGAGCCGAGGGCCCGGTCATAATAGTTCCACCATTTTCCGCGGAACGTCCCGCTTTCGTCTGCTGAACATTCCAGCCTCAACGGGGCCGCAAGAAAACTTAAGAGCAGAAGAAGGGTGGCGATAGGCTTCATGTCATTCTCCTAAAAATAATAGATCAGGGACATCATGACCGTATGCTGATTTATATCGGCACTGCTCCCGGGGATTCCCGGCACATCTCCGGTGACCCTCCTGCCGAACCTGAACTGGTAAGAGGCGTCGAGAGAAAACCTGCTTGTGGAATAACCGGTCCCGAGGGAGAAGCCGTAGAAGTCGTCCGGGCTCCCTTTTGCGGGCTCGGGGTCATAGAAGACGCCGGCCCTCACCGGGACGACATATTTTTCCTTTATGATGAGATACTCTGTCCCGAGCCGCACCTGGGTGGTGTCTTTTAATCTGCCCTCGCTGATCGGTGCAGCATCGAGGGGGTTCACTTCGTTCCCCGCGGAGTCAACCAGGCTGAACCTCGACCACCCGGTGCGATAGACATCCAGGGCGATCAGCCATTTGTCTGATTGCCGGTACGATATGCCAAGGCCATAAGAGGCAGGCATCTTCATCGTCAGGTCGCCGGCAAATGTTGTCGTCGACTCATCATGAATTGACAGGTCAGTAAGATCCTGGCTTTGAGTAGAGGTCGTTTCCCTCCGGAGCTTGCCGTTAAAGGCGGTCTTATACACACCGCCGATCGTGATCGGTCCCGAGACATTCCAGAGAAATCCGATATTGGCGTTCGTACCCCTAAACGACGTACGGCTCGTCTCGTCAAACTTGTCTACCAGGTTATGGCCGAAAAATATTCCCTGAGAGTTTTGAGTGTAGGTTTGTTCCCATCCGTTCTTTCCAACGTAATCACCCCAGAAATTTATCGTAGCGCCGATATAGAGCTGCGGGACGACCTGTATGGCAAACGCTGGAGTAAGTGCATAGAGATACCCTTTCTGGACAGAGTGGATAGTTTCATTGAGCTTTGTTCCATCGATATCAAGGGTATAGTTAAAACTGACCTTTTTATCCATCTCATAGAGCCTCTGGTAGTTGAGTGAAACGATCATATTATGCTTCAGAAAGACGAAGGGATATGCGGCGCTCGCGTAGTTGAGGCCGGCCGTGTCCATGCTGTTCGTGGACTCGATCTCAGGATGGATATCGGAATGATAGGTCTGCGACCTGCTGAAATAAGAGCCGACCACAGATATCTCCGGCTTTTCGAGATGTATCAGGCCGGCAGGGTTCCAGGATGCCGCGGTCGCATCATCCGCAACACTGATGAAGGCGCCTCCCATGCCTGTTGCCCGTGCACCCGAACCGACGGGATTGAGCGTGGAAGATACTTCAACCTGCTGTGCCCATGCACCGGAAGTCATGAAGAACAAACCTATGAGCAGCCCGCATGTGCTGATAAGAGATCTGAAAACGCCTGTCATAACCATTCCCCCTCATTATGATTTCGATTTTGTCGTTGCACCATTTTTGACCCCCTCTATATTACCTGATGAAGGGTTCTCTGCTTTGGCCCATTCCAGGATCTTCCCGCCGAGCTGCTTAACGGTCTCCCGGTCAAGGGTCTTGCCGGTCGTCTCAGCGGAGACGACCTTCCTCACTGCTGTCGTTTCCGTATCGATGAGCCTGAGCATGACAGCCTGTCCCTTTGAGTCGGCCATAATGCTTCCGGTAATGATGATCCTGGCAGAAAGGACCTTTCCGATCTTCAGCGCCGTCGTCGGGTCAGCAAGAGATGAATTGCTCAATTTAAGTTCCTCCAGGAGCTTTTCGAGCAGTTCCCTCTCCACCATCTGCACGCCCTCTCCTTCCTGCAGGACCGCTGTGAGCATATTCACCAGATTATCCCGGTCGGCAGTCGCGCCTGTTCCGGAGGGCTTGACATCCATGATCACCATGGTGAGAGGGCCGGTCTTTCGGGCATCGCCCACCTTTGTCCGGTCAAAATTGCCCTGTCTATAGGATGCGGCGAGCGACGCCACAAGCTCGTCAATGCGTTTACGCGACTTCTCGTCGCTTGCCGGGGCTGACGGTGGCGCAACCACCGCCTGCACCTTGGGGTCTGCCGGGCGGCTGCCCCAGAGAAACAACCCGGCAAGACCCGCGATCAGGACCAGCGCAGCGCCGACCGCCAGAAGACCGACAGGAGATCTTTTCCCGGGGGTGGCCGAAAAGACCTGTTCCCTGGTCCCCGCCTCGACTGACACGAAGGAGCCGGCCTTCTCCTCTCCGGCGGGTTCGCTTCTGAGGGACTCCTGAGACGGGTCTATGTACCTTGTAGTAGGATCGCCGTAAAGCATATAGCAGGCCCATACGATTGTATCTTCTCCGTACTTGTCTATCAATGCCTGGCGCGCCTGGCGCACTGCCTCGCCAATCGTCATGCCGTCGATAAGGTTCTGGTAAAAGTTCACGGCAAAATGGCATCCGGCCTCGTCCGGGATCTCCCAGAAGGTGCCTATATAATGCTGTACACCAGTCAGCAGGAAGGCGTTGGCGAGGCCGAAGATCCGGTGTTCGTAGTCTTCGCTGAGCCGCCACTCATCGGTCTGTCCCGATTGGCATGCGTTTGAGAAGATGAGTGAGGGCATCGGCATCTGTCCGGTCATGGTCATGATCTGTCCGGCCTTCAGAGTGCCGTCCTTCAGGAGCCATCCGCTTTCCTCCGGGTGTTCCATGACATGTTCTGCATGCCCCGCATAATGGACAATATCGAAGTTCCTGATCTTGGAGCGGACATAATCAGTCTTTATATCGGTCGTCCTCAACGAAACATCCACCCAGTCGTCCAGCTTTTCCATATCGCTCTTGATCGCGAGCCCTTCCTCATAGGCTGCCTTGAGGTCTCCCCGAGGGTCTGCAAGTATCTGCATCTTCAACGGCCTCCCGACCGCCCTGCTGACGGCAGAGACAGGCTGTTTTGTGCTTACCGACCTCCCAATGCTGAACCGCTGACAGAGAAAGTCCCTGCCGTCATAGAGAAGCTCCCAGGGTATCTGGACAAGCGTGTCATCTATGCTTATGGACAGGTGCTTCTGCTCTGTCTGCAGAAGTTTGCCCTTTATCTCCTGCGGAATCAGCTCGTCAAAGAGAAGACCTCCGACCTCTTTCAAACGAATGAAGATGTCATTGCCGATCTTCCCCCTTCTGTTTGCGCGGTTGAGAAGGCCGGTGATCTCCCTGGTATGGTTTCCTATGGTGCCGACATGATAGGGGACCTCCTGATAATTCTTCACCGGCCGCTCCTCGCCATCGGCTCTCTCAAACCCGCTTATTTTAAGTTTACTGCCGGCAAGGGATGCCTCTATTACGAATAAGCCCTCTTTTGGGGTAACAGCCCTGACAGCCTTTCTTGTCCTGCCAAGGTGCAGGTCTTCGTTGCGCCAGATGAGGCGGTACGCCTTTATCGGCTCACTTTTGCCTTTGACCGAAACAGAATCGAAATATCTGAAGATAAACTCATCATTGCTCCTTACCTCACGGTAGAGGTCTTCAGACACCATGACCTCGTCGGCGTCGGCAAGGGACTCTAGCCTGCTTGCCAGGTTGACAACGTCGCCGTATACGTCTGATTCTTCGACAATGCCGACACCATAATTGATACCGACGCGGACATGGATCTGTTCCTTTTGCGACTTCTTGTCATTGTAGGTCTGAAGCCTCTTCTGCACTGCCACCGCGGCCCGCACTGCTTCGGCAGGGTCGTCGTAAGCCGACATGGTCGCATCGCCTATCGTCTTGAGCACCTCACCCTTGTTCTCTTTGATCGCCGGCATAACGACCTCGTTGTGCCGGTGGACCATCATCCTGCCGTCCAGATCGCCATGCTTTTCATAAAAGGACGTGGACCCCTTGATGTCCGTGAACATGATCGCCACACGTTTACTGAACTGGTCATGAAGGATCGCGTCGAGCCTTGCCCTCTCCTCCAGGATCTTCTCGATGTCATTGTTTTTTTCAGTCATGATTCCCCTCCCCGGACATTTCTTTTATCTTCAGCGTGATACTTCCAAAAACTTTGCCGTTCTTTCGGATGATGACACTATACCTTCCTGGACCGAGCTCCTCAAAGACGCTGCGGCCTCCGGCAAGGTGCTCGGAAGCAATTATCCTGCCCTCTGACAGGAGCTCGGCCCGTAAATGATCGGACCGGACGTTCCTGGCAGCAGGAACATCGACTATGATAGTGCAAAGGCCGCCCCGGCTCCTCTGAACGTCAAGCTCCAGATCAAACTCGTCAAAGGACTTCCTTATGACCACGACCTCAGGCTCCTGTGAGCCGTTCGACCTCAGGGCATATGAGACCTGAGGTCGAGAAATATCAGTGCCGCTGTCACTTATTAGCACCCGAATAGTATTCCCAATAAGACCTAATACTACATCAAAAAGTCCTTTGTCGGACGGAGACAAGGAAATGACATGCCGCAGAAGTCCTTCAGGCACGGGCCCTGCCTCCGGCCCGGCAGATGAATGTCCTGTTCGATATAATGCAAGCAATTCATCGATCAGACACGGGTCTTTTGCAAGGAAGGCTTCGATCTCCTGCCGGCGCTCCCCTGACAGCCTGCCCTCGAAAAAGGCAGCTATGTCGGTCTCTTTTGCACGCTCAGCCTTCATTTATCACTCCCGTCTGTGTTTGTCGCTTCTTGTCCATAGTAACGAAGTAATACTCCATAGTTCCGCATCCCGCTCATTTCCTTTGTCCTGTAAGACGTTAGCCGAATCCTTTTCTTACACGCCGCTGAGATTATTTTTCAGTCTCTTGATTATCCTGTGCTTTCTGGAATAGACAAGGTCATCGGAGATTCCCAGCACCTTTGCCGTTTCCTCGGCGCTGCATCCCCTTATGAACAGAAGATGATATATCAGGCGGTCTCGCGGGATCAGCCGCGCCACTTCCCTGGCAAGGATTTCCCCCGTCTGCTTCCCTGCGAGCAGGACATCTGCAGGACTCCCGCCGTCAGCAATCGTCTCCCATATGTCGCTGTTCTCGTTCGCAGGCTCAGCACTGAGATGCCCTTTGTCCTGACGAATGAAGTCAATCGTCCTGCGGCCTGCTACTACGGTCAGCCAGGTAGAGAGGGAGCAGTTGTTATCGCCCCTGAACTGCCGGAGCTTTCTGAAATCGTTTTCGATAAGGGAAAGGAAGATGGAGTTGAAGAGGTCCTCGGCATCCTCTTTACGGCAGGCAAAATTGTAGAGCGCACAGGTCCTGTGGATCGCGCTCCAGATAAGCCCGGCATATGTTCCAACGAACTCTTCCCAGGCCTCCTGATGCGAAACGCCGAGGCACCTCTCAATGAGGTCGGAATCGCCCGTTTTTCTTCTGTCATGCCCTTGACCAATGACTAGAAGCACGGAATATGCTGTATCTCCATCAAATCCCCCCTACAGCTCAGCAGAGCACTGAAGTGCCCATGTACTTCCTTGACGGCCGTTGCAGCTTAGCTGCCATGTTGACTGAGCAGCTCTGTTATGCAACATTTCCATAAACTTACGGACAAAATAAATGGTTGCGTGTTCCTCCCGTTTTATTGCTCCATGCAGGTGATATAGAACTCGCCAAGATCAGGGTCGGTGACCGCTATTGACGCTGTGGATATCGAGTTTATCGAAATTGGCCTGGAGTTATACAGGCCCGGTGTGGTCGTACAGATAGGCATCGACGACATTGCCGGATTAAAGGTCAATTCAAAGGTATCGATCCCGGTCTTTACAACCGTTCCGAAGCCCCACCCGCGTGTAATATGAGGAAGAAGACTTATATCGATATTGACAACCGCCGCTATGATACGGGACACCCCCGCCGACCCGGAAGCGCCCGCCGGTCCCTGCGGACCCGGGGCACCCGTCGCGCCGCTGTCGCCTTTTGGCCCCTGTGGACCGGCAGGGCCGGTCAACCCTGTATCTCCTTTGTCTCCCTTCGGACCTTGCGGACCAGTTTCACCTTTTTCTCCCCTGAGCCCCATGCCGGCCTCTGATTCAGAAACTTCCATCACCGTAAAGCTGATAATTCCGTCATCCTCGGAATATTTCAGTAAAACCCTTGCATACTGCCTGATGCTCTGGCCAAGATTGATCATCCATGATTCATCTACCCGCGTCTTGATAATTGCCAGAAGCGGAATGTTCAGGATGCCCCGTTCCGCGTCAAAAAAAGCAGGATTGGAAGTAAACTCCTCTGATTCCGCTCTGTCGACAAGAACGAACTTCACCTGCTCAAATTCAGCTTTCGGCTCAACCGCCGCAAGAGTTACGTCGAACACCCCGAGGCCGGGAACATTCACACCCTGCACCCTGAGCTTGCCGTCTGCCTGCGTATATGTTGCACTGGCGAGACTCTCTCCATATCCCAGAAGTATCATCAATAAGGAAATTGCCGCCAGCGAAGAAAAAAACTTTGATCTATCCATTGTTGCCCTCCAATAAATATATGTCCTCATCTTAATGCCTACCATTACTGCCAAGAATATAGCAGATTGATCAAATTCTGTATACATTTTATTTTGGACATATTGATTTGATATAAAAAAAGGGCAGGATTGACCATCCTGCCCTCTCGCTGTTCAATAAAACAATGAACTCTATGATGCTGTCTTAAAAAAACTTAAGGACAAAATACAAAGTTCAGTGTGTCCTGAATCACCGCAATGGTGCTTTGCCCCTGGTAGTTGCTGCCTATCATAATGCCTGCCCCTGTTCCGTTCAATGTTGACAGGTTCAATGCCCAATTCAGTGAAAATGATTCTGTTAAACTTGAGCCAAACAACCCGCCATTAAGCGAAACATAAACAGCTGTATTATCTCCCTGTTGTCCGGCTTCAGCGCTTCCGCTTAGTGGGAGTATAGATCCCCCCGGCAAAATGACCCGGCCATTGAGAAGGTAATGGAAATTCCCCATATCATTTACAGCAAATACATAAATACTTCCATCAACACTTGATTGCCAGCAAAATTGGCCAAGGTAATCTGATGCCTGAGCTACAGAACTTAAAAAAAGACAAGCAACCACTACAACCACCCAAATAAAACTACGGATCATTCTGCGTGCTTTCATTTCGGCCTCCGGTTTAGTTTTTATTTCATCCCTTTGTCTTCATTATATCGCTAATTGCACGGACGTCAATCGCCATAACTTCGCCCCACCAGGCGCTCTTCTATACCAGCAGGTCTGAAGTAGCACAGTCAGGGCAATAAGCAAGATGGCAAGGACCGGAAAGGACAAAAGAAAAACTGGAAAAAACCCTTATATTCCAAAGAATTCCTTCCAGTCTTATATGGTGGGCGATACTGGGATTGAACCAGTGACCCCTCCCGTGTGAAGGGAGTGCTCTCCCGCTGAGCTAATCGCCCTCTTGACTAAAACATTGACCGGATTCCCGTTTCCACGGGAATGACATAACAAAAGAGGTCATACATAATAAACCAAAAGACCCCCCGGAGGTCAATTTCTGCCGACGCTGAAATATCTGAAGCCGGCGGTGCGCACCTTTTCAGGGTCATAGATGTTCCTGAGGTCGAAAAAGTGAGGCGACTTCAGCAGCTTTTTGACCCGCGCCAGATCGAGGTTGCGGAACTCGTTCCACTCCGTGATGATCACGACCGCGTCTGCGCCTTTGACACAGTCGTAGGAGTCCTTGGCATATTTGATCTTCCGACCGAAGACGGCTTTGGCATCCTCCATCGCGATGGGATCAAAGGCCCTGATCGAGGCCTTTTCCTGGAGGAGCCTCTCGATGATAAATACCGCGGGCGCATCCCGCATGTCGTTGGTATTGGGTTTAAAGGAAAGCCCGAGCACGGCAATGGTCTTTCCCTTGAGGCCGCCCATGCCGGCCTTTATCTTTTCGATCATATGCGCCTTCTGCTTTTCGTTCGCGTCGACCGCCGCATGGACAATGCCGAGTTCGATCCCCTTGCCCTCCGCTATCGTCAGCAGGGCGCGGGTGTCCTTCGGGAAGCAGGAACCGCCGTAGCCGGGCCCGGTATGGAGGAACTTCGCACCGATCCGCTGGTCAAGCCCCATGCCTTTGGCGACCATCTTGACGTCAGCGCCGACGCTCTCGCATAAGCGGGAAAGTTCGTTGATAAAGGATATCTTCACCGCCAGGAAGGAGTTCGAGGCATACTTGATGAGCTCCGCGGTCTCGACAGAGGTTATCACCACCGGGGTCTCGATAAGGTAGAGCGGACGGTAAAGGTCCCGCATGATCGCTACCGCCTGCTGGCTCGCCGAACCGATGACGACCCTGTTGGGCCTCATGAAGTCCTCTATCGCCGAGCCCTCCCTCAGGAACTCGGGGTTCGAAACGATATCAAAGTCCACCTGCTCTTTCAGGCTTTTTGAGATGATCGCCCGGAGACGCGCGCCGGTGCCGACAGGAACCGTGCTCTTCATCACAATGACCTTATACCCCTTTATTGCACGGGCAATGTCGGCGGCCACTTCTTCGACGTATCTCATGTCGGCCGAGCCGTCCCCGCGGGGAGGCGTGCCGACGGCAATGAAGATCACGAGGGACGAATCAACGGCATCGCTGATCTTCGTGGAGAACTTCAGCCTGCCGTTCTTGATATTCTTTTTTACAAGGGTCTCAAGCCCCGGCTCATAAAAAGGCACGACCCCTTTTTTGAGCGCCCTGATCTTTGCCGCGTCCTTGTCTATGCAGGTCACCGAAATGCCGAATTCGGCAAAGCAGGTCCCTGTTACGAGCCCGACGTACCCTGTCCCGATCACGCCTATATGCATTGTTGCCACCATCTCCCCAAAAAGTATTCACTGCGGACATTGCGGCCTGCCTCTCCCCTATATCCGGGGTCCCGCAATCCGAAGGTTATTATTATGTCAGAAGACCGGCCGCTTGTAAACCTGTTTCGGAGAGTTCTATAGTAAAGTATGAGCGCTATCAAGCTCCTGAAGAAGAACCCCTGCCCTGACTGCAGCTTCTGCCAGTACTGCAGCACGACCCGCTGCAGTATATGCCTGCCGAAGGGACCGAAAAAAGAGAAAAAGCCCCACGGACCGAAGAACAACAAGCCGCTCTTCCGCTCCTTCTGACCTGCCTTTAGCCTGTCACTTTTTACCGGGGTAGCCGTCAACGGCCGTCAGTATGCCGCTCAGCAGGGCAAGCGGCGGCGGCGGGCAGCCGGGGACCAATACATCGACCGGGATCACGGAATCGACCCCGCCCAGCGTTGCATAGCTCTCGCCGAAGATTCCGCCGTTACAGCCGCAGTCGCCGACAGCGACGACCAGTTTCGGAAAGGGTGTTGCGTCATAGGTCCTTTTGAGCGCCACCTCCATATTCCTCGAGACCGGCCCGGTGACCAGGAGCATATCGGCAAACCTCGGCGAGGCCGTAAAATGCACGCCGAAGCGTTCGCAGTTGTAGAAAGAGTTATTGATCGCATGGATCTCCAGCTCGCAGCCGTTGCAGGAACCGGCGTCCACCTGCCTGATGGTCAGGCTCCTGCGAAAGCGCTTCCTGATGGTCTCTTCGAGACGCTCCCCTACCTGCAGTATCCCGGCCTCAATTTCCGGGGGCAGCGGCTCGGTCACGATGCCGGTCCTGAAGATCTGGCGAAGGATCCTGATCACAGGTCATGCCCCGAATAGGACTGATTAAAGCTCTTGTTGCAGAGCGGGAAGTCAGGGACGATATTCCCCGGTATTGCCTGCTCAAGCCCGAGCCAGTTGACGCTGGAAGGGTCCCTCACCATGCAGCGGTTGATCTCCCCGGCCCTGCCTGCCTGCAGCCAGTAGATGATCTCGCCCCTCCAGCCCTCGACAGCAGCAAACCCGGCTGTTTCCGGAAGCGGGTCCCCCACAGCCACGGAAATAGGCCCTGCGGGCATATTCTCAAGGATGTAGCGTATGATCCGGATGGACTCCCGGGTCTCCTCGACCCTCACCCATACGCGGGCATGGACATCTCCGGTCACCTTGACCGGCACATCCAGCTCAAGCCGGTCATACTGGTCATAAGGAGGGAACGGGTTGAATATCCGGCAGTCGAGGTTCATGCCGCTTGCGCGCGCAACAATACCGACGACACAGAGCTCCCTGGCCTTCTCAGGCTTCAGGACCCCGGTATCCCTGACCCTGTCCTCAAGGGAGGAACTCTCTTCATAGACCTCGACCAGCCGTTCAAAGTCCTTTGCAACGATCTCCATCTCAGCGAGGATCTCGTCCCTGCCCTGTGCCGTGATATCCACTGACACGCCCCCGGGGAAGACCCTGTCCATGATGAACCGGTGGCCGAAGAGGCGCAGGTTCGTGCGCAGGAGCAGTTCCCTGAGCCGCGAAAGCTGATAGAGCATAAAGGCGAAGGCAGCGTCATTGCAGACCGCCCCGATGTCGCCGAGGTGGTTCGCGATACGCTCCCGCTCAAGGAAAAGCGCCCTGAGCCAGTGGGCACGTTCAGGGATGTTGCATCCGGTTAAGCCGGATATGGACTCCACGGCAAGGGAATAGGCGATGCTGTGGGCGACGGTCGAGTCGCCTGATACCCGGCCGGCCAGCCTGGCAGCGTCATGCCAGGAGAGGGCCTCAAACTTCTTCTCTATCCCCTTATGCACGTAGCCCAGCCGCTCTTCAAGGTTGACGACCATCTCTCCGACCGCCTGGAAACGGAAATGGCCGGGCTCGATTATCCCGGCGTGGACAGGGCCGACAGGTATCTCGTAGACGCCTTCACCTTCGGCCTTTGCCCATTGATACTCGCCGTCAACGCGAGGCAGCGGTTCTGTTGAATCAAAGCTCTTCCTGAGGGGATAGCAGTCCTGCGGCCAGTCCTCGAACTTTATCCAGGGCCTCAGGTCAGGATGGCCGGCGGGTATGACTCCCATAAGGCTCTGCATCTGGCGCTCGAACCGGTAGGCAGGAAGATATTTTTTTGTCAGGCTCGGGAAGGAAGGGTCCTCTGCCGGGAGCTCCGATCTCACGATCAGATACTCCTTGCCCCAGCGATAACAGGCATAGACGCTGAAGCCCTTTCCCAGTAACGTCTCATCAGAGGCCCATTCCGCGGCCAGCAGGGCATACTTCTTTTTCAACACCTTCGCGGCCTCGGCAAATCTTTCACGCGGCAGCAGACAGCAGATGACCCGTGACGGGTGCTGTCTGTGGTCAAACTGCAGTTCCTCCGGAAAGGCCTCTCTCAGGGCTTCGCTCAGCATGCTCATTTCAGCAGCTCCACAGCGGTATGGAACCACTGGCTCAGAAAATCAGGCAGATAGAGACCGAGGACCAGGACAAGCGCCATATGCAGCAGCACCGGAAAATGGGCGACCTTCAGAGGACGCTGGTGTGAGGGTATCTCCCCTGCGACCATGGGCTGTACCTTTCTGAAAAGTGCGGCAAAGGCAACACCGAGCCCAAGGAGGAGGAACGGGGTCAGGAGGGGCGCGTCCTTGATCGTCGCGGTCAGGATGAGGAACTCACTCGTGAAGATGCCGAACGGCGGCATACCGACGATCGCCATGACCCCGAACATCAGGCCCCAGCCGACCAGGGGATTGCCCCTGAAAAGGCCCTGTATCTTATCCATCTCCTGGGTCCGGTGCATCTGAGAGGCATGCCCCACGGTAAAGAAGATCGCAGATTTTGCGAGACTGTGGACGAGCATATGCAGCAGCGCCCCGAAGGTGGCTATGGGGCCGCCGAGGCCGAAGGCAAAGGTGGCGATGCCCATATGCTCGATGGACGAATAGGAGAACATCCGCTTGACATCTTTTTGGCGGAGGAGGGAAAAGGCCGCAACAAGGATCGACAGCAGGCCGAACCCCATCATGATGTTCCCTGCATGGTGCGTATGCGTCGAGCCGTCGACAAGGACCTTGCACCTGACAAGGGCATACAGCGCGATGTTCAGCAGGAGGCCCGACAGCACGGCCGAGATCGGGGTCGGACCCTCACTATGCGCGTCCGGAAGCCAGTTATGGAGCGGCACCAGCCCGACCTTTGTCCCGTAGCCGACCATAAGAAAAACAAAGGCAAGGGAAAGGACGGTCGGCTCCAGCTGGCCGCTCACCTGGTTCAGGTTCGTCCAGAGGAGGGCATCCCCTCCCTCCCCGAGCACCTTTTCGGCCGCGAAATAAAGGAGCACGGTCCCGAAGAGCGCCTGTGAGATGCCGACCCCGCAGAGTATGAAATATTTCCAGGCAGCCTCGATCGCGGTCGGGGTGCGGTAGAGAGAGACGAGCAGGACCGTCGAGAGGGTCGCAAGCTCCATCGCGATCCAGAGCACCCCGATATTGTTCGTCAGGAGGCACAGAAGCATGGCAAAGATAAAGAGCTGGTACATCGCATGATAAAAACGCATCCGCACCTGCCCCACGCGTCCGTGCTCACGTTCCCGCCGCATGTACCGCCTGCTGAAGACAGCGGTGGTCATCGAGACGAAGGAGGTGAGGACCGCAAGGTATACATTAAAGGCATCGACAAAAAAGAACTTGCCCCCTGCCATCATCGGCCCGTGCTCATAGACCTCAAGCGCGAGCGCAAACCCTGCGACGCAGGTCGCGGCAGAGCCGAGTATGTTGATCTCCGGGGCCAGCTTCCGGTCACCGACAAAGGCGAGGAGCAGTGCGGCGGCCAAAGGCACCCCGAGCAGCACAAGAAGTATCATCGGCCTTAATCCCCTTCCTTCAGCCTTGCCATCTGATCGACGTCAAGGCTGTCAAAGGTGGTATGGATATGGAAAAAGAAGATACCGAATATAAAGGCCGCAATCAGCACATCAAGGGCAACGCCGAGTTCAACGACCAGCGGCATGCCATATGTCGCGCTGGTTGCGGCAAAGAAGAGCCCGTTCTCCATGGCCAGGAAGCCGATGATCTGGGTAACGGCATGCTTCCTCGTGATCATCATCAGCAGGCCGATCATGACCGTGGCAAGGGCAACGGCAAGGGTTGACCTGGTTATCAGTTTTGAAAGCTCGCTGACCGGAGCCATCAGGTGATATGAAAATATGACGAGGGCCAGGCCAATGAGCATCAGCATCGGAATGTTCACGAGCGTCTCGACCTCCCTGCGGATCCGGAGACGCACGATAAGGACATGCAGGATGTACGGGAGGAGAAAGACCTTGAGCGAGAGCGTCAGAATGGATGAAATGTACAGATGGTGCTTGCTGGCAACATACCCGACGATCGCGGTGTTTATCGAAAGCAGCAGTCCCTGCCAGGCGAACAGATGGATAAGGCTGTATATCCGCTTCTGCACCAGCATGCCAAAGGCGGTCAGCAGCACAAAGGCTGCGAGAAAACTGTTTATCTGGGCTGCCGTCTGAAGGTCCATAAAATCCCTCCTACCCTCCCTTTGCCAAAGGGAGGAATGAATCCCTCTTGCTTAAAGCACCTACTGTTGGTTGGCAAAGAGGGGTAAGGGGAGATTTATTGGTCATAATATCCATAATCACTCCAATATGAAAAATGAGAGCATCCCGAGGGTGGCCATGAGAAAGGCCGACCCGAGGAACTCGGTTAATCTGAAGAGCCGCATCTTCGCGAGCCCGGTCTCTATGAGGACCAGGACGACGCCTGAGGCGCCGACCTTGAGCAGCAGAAGGACCCCGGCCATGAGCCCCATAAGAAGACTGTCAGACCGGGCAATGCCCCACGGAACGAACAGGGCGCTCCCGAGGGCCATAAAGAGAAAGAGCTTCATCATGCCCGCCCACTCGATAAGGGCAAGATGCCTTCCTGAATATTCGAGGATCATGGCCTCATGGAGCATGGTCAGCTCCAGATGTGTCGAGGGGTTGTCGACCGGGATCCGGCCGGTCTCTGCAAGCGTGATGAGAATAAAGGCGATAAAGGCGAATGCCAGGGACGGCTTCAGGACCGCGTGGCCGCTGTACATGACCTCCGCAATATGGGAGAGGGAGGTGGACTGGTTCACCAGGGAGACGGTAAAGATGGCCATAAGCATCGCCGGTTCAGCGAGGGACGCGACCATCATCTCGCGGCTTGAACCCATGCCGCCGAAGGCAGTGCCTATGTCCATTCCTGCCAGGGCCGTAAAAAAGCGCGCTATCGCAAAGAGGCCGACCAGGACAATGACGTCGGCACTCGGCGACAGAGGGAGTTTCGTCGTGAGCATGGGGACGACCGCCCCGGACAGAATGACCGTGCCGAAGACCAGGTACGGGGTAAAGCGGAATATCCAGGAAGCATTTTCAGCAAGGATCACATCCTTGGAGAAGAGCTTTAGCAGGTCCCGGTAGGGCTGAAAGAGACTGGCGGTCGATCTGCTCTGGGCCCAGCATTTCAGCATCCTCACCCAGCCGACGAACAGAGGGGCAACCGCTATGAGAAGGGCGATCTGCAGACATTCCATGACGATCTGATTCACTGTCATAAGGCCGCCAGCAGCAACAGCACGATGATCGTCACGAACGAATAGATAAGGTACGACTGTATCCGGCCCTGCTGGAGCCTGCCGACCTTCCGCGCAATCCAGAAACTGGCATCCGCAACAGGTTTATACAGCCAGTTCCAGAAACGGTCCCGTATGCGGAGGGTATAGTGCAGTCTCTTCGGAAAGGCTGCATGTGCCGTCTGGGGTGACAGGGTCACCTGCTCCTTCACATGCACCATGAAGCCGAAGACCCTGCGGAAGGGCATCGAAAAAGAGGTGGCGTTATACTGCATCCTGTTGGTGAGCTTCTGGAACCCGCAGTCCCAGATGGCGCCCCGGTGCAGCTTGCCGGGGTTGACATGCAGCAGGATATAGACGATGCCGTAAACAAGGAGACTGCCCGCAAAGACAACGATCCCCGAATACGAAGCCCTCTCCTGCGCAACAGGGGTAAGCCACATCCAGCCGCTTGCCGTTGCGGATACGGAAAGCCTGGACCCCACCAGTTGCAGAGGGATCTCGTCCATCCAGTCGATAAAGGTGGCGGGGAAAATACCGAGGCAAAGACAGGAGACGGCCGTCACGAGCATGCCGGTCCGCATCAGCCAGTCGACCTCATGGATCCGGCTGCTTGAATGCTCTCCCCTCCAGTGTCCGAGAAAGGTAACGCCGAAGGCCTTCACAAAGGTTGCCGCAGCCAGGGCAGCCGTCAGTGCAAGGAGCGCTGCCCCAAGCGGCATGAAGAGCTTCATGAGCGGGCTGGGCAGGGACGGTGACAGGAGGAACGCCTGGAAGGTGAGCCATTCCGAGACAAAACCGTTAAAGGGCGGCAGGGCGGAGATGGAAATGCATCCTACCAGGAAAAGAGCTGCGGTCCAGGGCATCCGGTGTATGAGGCCGCCCATATGTTCCATGTTCCTTTCATGCGTGGCATGCAGGACAGAGCCGGCTCCCATAAAAAGCAGCCCCTTGAACATCGCATGGTTCATGACATGATAAAGACTGGCCGTAAGGGCAAGAGATGCCAGTACGGAAAGCTTAAAGGAGAAAAATACCATTGCCAGCCCCAGGCCGGTTATGATGATCCCGATATTTTCGACCGACGAATAGGCCAGGAGACGCTTGAGGTCCTTTTCCATCATCGCATAGAGGATGCCCATGAGGGCTGAGATGATACCGAGCCCGAGGACTATGGCCCCCCACCACCAGGGGAATTCCCTCAGGAGGTCAAAGGTGACGCGGATGATGCCGTAGACGGCGGTCTTGAGCATCACGCCGCTCATCAGGGCCGAGATATTGGACGGCGCTGCCGGGTGTGCATCCGGAAGCCAGACATGGAGCGGCACCATACCGGCCTTTGCCGCAAAGCCGAAGAAGGCCAGCAGGAAGGCTGCCGTCGCCCAGCCGAGCGGGAAGGAGGCCTGGCGCATCGCATCAAAGGTATAGCCGCCGAAGCTTTCAAACCCGGTGGCAATACCGGCCATCACCCCGAAAGACAGGAGGATCGCTATGGCGCCCACATGGGCGATCACCAGATAGACAAAGGCGGCCTTCCGCGTCTCGGGACGCTCATCCTCGAACATGACGAGAAAATATGACGCCGCCGCCATCACCTCCCACGAGATGAGAAAGAAGAGGGCATCATCGGCCAGGACGACCATGGCCATGCCTGCAAGGAAAAGGCAGTAAAAGACCACGAGCCGGGTGACCGGCCTCTGCCCGAGAAAACCCTTCAGATAGCCTGCGGAATAGATGGAGACCGCTGCGGACAACAGACCGATTACCGTCAGGAAGAATCCGGCAAGCGGATCGAGGCGCAGATGGAAGGGGAGGTCCGGCAGGCCGAGCAGGAGTATGATGCGCTCGGCAGTCCCGTTCCATACGGAAAGGGCCCCGGCTGCAGAGGCCAACGCTGAGGCAACCGTGGCAACCACGGAAAACAGGCCGATCAGTACGCTCTGTGCCCTACTGAGAAGCCCGGCAAGGGCAGCAAATACCAGAAGCAGGAGTATCGAAGCTGAGGCCATCTCAATAGGCGAGAATATCATAACGACATTCATTATCGGGCATAACCCGATTCTTTGTCAACACGCTGTTGGCCATTTTACGTGTTGCCCGGGCTGCCTGAGCTATTTTTTCCGTCAGTACCGGGGACCGGTCTCTTCAGGATGCCGGATCGTGCATTCATGCGCCCTTGACAAGATAATCCTCGCATACCTATAATTTAGGACAAAATGAGACAATTAAGGACATATTAGACAAATGCATCTCAGCGTGAAAGATGTAGCAAAAATGCTGAATGTCTCGGAAAAGACCGTCTATCGTATGGTCAGGAATGAGACGATCCCCTTCTACCGGGTTGGCGGCCAGTGGCGCTTTGACAGGAGACATATACGGTCCTGGCTCGCAGACGCCGGGCAGTTTACCGTGAGGACCGTCTCTGCCGAGCTGACCCGTGAGGATGAAGAGACCATATCAATAACTGAATTTATCCGGCGGGGCGGTATATACCGGGACATCAAAGGACGGACGAAAGAGGCGGCGGTCCGCGCCTGCCTCGACATCATAGGAAAAGCGGTCCCGCATCTCGACGCGCGCAGGCTCTTTGATTCCATCATGGAACGGGAACGGCTCTGCCCCACGGCAATAGGCAATGAGCTCGCGATGCCGCACCCGCGGCATTTCAGCCGGTTCACGACACTGTCGTATATCGCCCTCTGTTTTCTTGAGCAGCCGATCCCGTTCGAGTCCTTTGATAAGGAGCAGATGGTGGATACCCTTATTTTTATCTTTCCCCGGAGCGAACTGCGCTTTCTGAGAATTCAGGCCAAATTGCTGCGCCTGCTGAAAGATGAACAGGTATTGTCGATGATAAAAGGAGGATCACGCGGAGAAATTTATGACCTGCTCTCCTCAAAGGAAGCTGAGATCTTCGGGAAAATACATTCACCCACATGATGCACGAAAGGAGCAATACCAGATGAAACAGTTACTTACAGCAGTCCTTCTCGCCATGGTCTTCACGGTTCCTACGGGGTGTTCGCAGAAAAAAGTGGCGACACTCGACCAGACGTCTGCGCCGGCAGCTGCCCAGCAGACCACCGATACGCAGTCCCGGAAGCAGATACCCGTAGAGCCGGTCACCTCCCTTGATAAGGACGGCCAGGAGAGCGTCCCTGCCTACGTAAAAGAACTTCAGTCAAAACTGCAGGATATCCATTTTGCCTTCGACAGGTATGACCTGTCGGATGAAGCAAAGGGCAGCGTAAAGGGTCTCGCTGACATCCTGACAAAGAACAGGAAAGTTACGGTTACCGTTGAGGGTCATTGCGATGAGCGCGGGACGAATGAATACAACCTGGCCCTGGGTGACAGGAGGGCAAAGGCCGCGAAAGAATACCTCGCGGCGCTCGGCATCGCGTCAGGCAGAATGGAGATGATCAGCTACGGCGAAGAAAGACCGGCCTGCACCGAGAGCACCGAACCGTGCTGGGCAAAGAACAGAAGAGACCACTTTGTGCTTGCCGGAGAAAAGCGGTAAGGCGGCACCGTCAGGACGGCACTCACTGCGGCTGATCAGTTCCGGCAGTCTCAGACTTTTTCACCGGCAGGACGATGGTAAAGGTCGCGCCTTCTCCGGGTCTGCTCCCGGCCGCAATGCTGCCGCCGTGCTCCGCGATGATGCCGTAGGACATCGAGAGCCCCAGGCCCGACCCTTCACCGACAGGCTTGCTGGTAAAGAAAGGGTCGAATATTTTACCCAGCAGTTCTTCGGGGATACCAGTTCCGTTATCGGCTACGGTTATGCGTATCTGTTTTGTGCTGCTGTCGTACTGCGTTTCGATCACGATCCTGCCGCGCCGGCCGGTATTCCTGACCGCCTGCTCGGCATTCATAATGATGTTCAGGAATGCATGCTGCATCTGCTGGACATCGATCAAGGTGCGCGGCAGTTCATGAAAGTCCCTGACGATGTCGAGGTCCCCTGATTTCAGCCAGTAGGTCCTCAACTCCAGGGTCTGGTCGATGACGTCGTTGATACTGGCGAGGTTCTTGTGCGCCTTCTGCTGCCGCGAAAAACAGAGGAGGCCCTCGACGATGATCCTGCAGCGGTCCGCTGCCTCATAGATCCTCTGAAGGTCGTTCTTTATTGCGTCGTCCTTCACCTTCATCATCAGGAGTTCTGCATACCCGAGGATGCCGGTCAGGGGATTATTGATCTCATGGGCCACCCCCGAGACAAGCTGCCCGATAGAGGCCAGCTTGTATGAATGGTAGATCCGGTCCTGCAGGCCCTTCATCTCCGTAATGTCCTTCATGACGCAGACAAAGGTCTCATCCTCGTCAAGGCCCACCGGGAATATACTGGTCATATAGGTGCTGCCGTCGATGGTCATCTCGTCGACGATCTCCTGGTTGGACGCAAAGGCCCTGTCTATCAGGCAGTTCGTATGGGGGACGCAGAACTGGAACAACTGGTCCACCTTCATGCCGACCACATCTTTGGGGTGCTTGTTGAACCTTCGGGAGAAGGAGAGATTGGCCCGCTTTATCTCGCGGTTCCTGTCGATGACAAAGATATAGTCGGTGATCGCATCAAGCGTCGTCTGCCACTGATGCTGGCTCTTCTTTATCCCGGCAACGGGGTCTTCGTGATTGTCAGACCTGGACACAGGATGCCCCTCTGCCCGAGGCTGTCTGCAGGAACGCCCTGACCACCTCAGGATCGAACTGGATGCCGGAGAACTTATTGAGCTCGTCAACGGCAAAGGCGTGGGGCAATGCCTTGCGGTACGGCCGCGACGAGGTCATGGCGTCATAGGTGTCGGCCACCTTGATGATCCTCACGATCAGGGGGATATGGTGCCCTTCAAGGCCGTCAGGATATCCCCGGCCGTCAAAACTTTCATGGTGGGAGCGGATAAGCTCCCGCTCCCGCGGAAAGAATTTTATCGGCTTGATGATATTGTCCCCGATGACCGGATGCAGCTTGATCTCTTCCAGTTCGTCGCTGGTGAGCCTGCCGGGATTCAGCAGGACCGTGTCCCTGACCCCTATCTTTCCGATGTCATGGAGGTAGCCGCCGAAGTTGATGACATCGATCTCCTCCGGGTCTATGCCCATGTGGCGTGCTATTTCCAGGGAATATGCGGTCACCCGCTCGGAATGCTGCTTGGTATAGCTGTCGCGGACCTCGATGCTCGTTACCAGCGCCTTGAGCGTATTTACCAGGTTGCCGTAGAAGACCTCATACAGGGCATTGTTCTCAATCCTGAGGGCCGCCTTTTTGGCAAAGGCAACGGCAAGCGAAATGTCATAATCGGCAAAAGTGGTCCCGTCGGACTTGCCGGAGAGGTTGAGGATGCCGAAGACCTCTTCGTTCATGATAAAGGGTATCGAGAAGAAGGGGGAGGCGAGAGCAGTCCCGGTATGGGGATTTATCTCCCCCGGCGAGGCGATATAGTAGTTCTTTGTCGTCAGGACATGCTCAAATATCGAACCGGCAACGGGGATGCTCCCGGCGGTGACACCCAGGGCACTCTCTATCTTAAGGGTGCCGTTATCAATAATACCGAAGGAAGCCTCCCTGACCATAAGGAGCCTCGAGGCCATCTCGACAAGGTTCTCATACACCTCCGTATTATTAAAGAGCCCGTCCAGTTCGGTGCTGACCATATGAAAGATCCCTATCTCGTAAAGACTGCGGAAGAGCTCCTTGTTCAGCCTCTCCATGGCCGTCTCCCTGTCAGCGCCGGTCGAGAGCCTGCCGAGAAGCTTCTTTTCCCCGACGATCCTGTCGGCGATCGAGATGACGGTATTGATCTTGAAGGGCTTGGTGATGAAGTCCCGGGCCCCCTCCTTCATCGCGTTGATGGCATTGTCGAGGGTCGAAAAACCGGTTATGACGACGATGGACTGGGACGGATTGAACTTCCTGGTCTCCCTGATGAGGTCCATGCCGTTCATCCGGGGCATGGTAAGGTCGGTAAAGACAACGTCATACTCCCTGTTCCTGATCTTTGCTATGCCGTCAAGGCCGTCCACAGCCACATCAGTGGTGTAGCCGCCGACGCTGCCGAGTATATCGAGGAGGACGTTCCTTACGACAGGATCATCATCGACGATAAGTACAGTTCCCTTTTCCATCTCTTCGTGATCAGCCTTTCCTTTATTCTCTGCGTCTCGTTGCGTCCTTGATCCGGTCAAGCACCTCGCTTTTGGTCTGGGCGAGTATCTGCTTCATCTTGCCTTCAGAAGAGATGTTCACAATATCCAGGGGCTCCCCCTGCTCCTTCATCAGCAGGGAAGCAGGACTGAGCTTTGTCAGCCGGTTGTAAAGCTTTGAAACATCATTATCCTGAAAAGGAAAATCGACCATTTTTTGTACCTGCCTCCGCACGATGCCACACTGATAGTTAATGATATCATGATTTTCCATAAAAGTCCTGCGGCCCTCCCGGACACTATGCTGAACGAACTTCTCTCGCGGCCCTCACCTGGCCATCGCTTCGGTAAAGACAGGCGAGCGTGAAAGAACGAAATACCGGCAGGTTCGCTAGGCAGGCACTGACACGAGCTTTTTGTCCCTGATCATCAGCAGCTTGTCAGCAAGCCGCTCAGCCTGGGCACGGTCATGGGTCGTGATGATCATCGTTATCCCCTGTTTCTTCTTTTCGAGGATCATCTCCTCGATGAGCCGCGTATTGGTTTCGTCGATCGAAGCGGTCGGCTCATCGAGAAAGAGCATCTCGGGTTCGATCACCAATCCGCGGGCGATCCCCATCCGCTGCTTCTCTCCGCTTGAGAGACTCGGAGCATTCTGGCCTCTTTTCTGCGTCAACCCGGAGAATGCAAGCATCTCAGCGGTCTTTTGCTCGATCTCAGACCGTCCGGCGCCCCGGACCCTGAGGCCATACGAAATATTGTTAAAGACCGATGTATTGAATATGCCGACCTGGGGCAGCACGAGGGTCACCCGCCTCCTCAGGAAAATGTTGTCTTCAAGCCTCTCCTGCCCCAAAAAATAGGCTATCTCGCCGCTGTCAGGTCTTTCAAGGAGCGCGCATATCCGGAGAAGCGTGGACTTGCCGGAACCGTTCGGGCCCGTCAGCACATAGACACCGCCCTGCTCAAAGAAGAACGAGCAGTCATCCAGGACCCGGTCGCCGTTATGGGACTTCCTGATCTGAGATATCCTGAGCCTCAGGTTCACGCTTCGGCCGTCCCCTTCTTTCTGAAGACATTCAGGGCAACATTGATCGCCAAAGAGATCGCCAGCAGGATGAGTCCCAGGGCAAGGGCAAGCTCGAAGTTGCCCTTGTCGGTCTCCAGCGCGATCGTCGTCGTCATGACACGGGTATAGCCCGCGATATTACCGCCGACGATCAGGATCGCACCCACCTCGGCCATGACCCTGCCGAAGGCCGCCATGATGCCGGACATGATCCCATACCGCGCCTCCCGTATGACCGTCAGCGAGATCTGCAACGGCGTGGCGCCGAGGGTCTTTGCCGCCTGACGGATGATCGGATCGACACTGACGATCGCGGAATGGGTGAGGGACGCGACGATCGGCAGGGCAAGTATCGTCTGTGCAATGATCATGGCCGACGGGGTATAGAGCAGGGCCAGGAAACCGAAGGGCCCGCTGCGGGAAAGGAACAGATAGACGAGGAGTCCGACAACGACCGGCGGCAGTCCCATAAAGGTGTTCAGGATATTCACGAAGATCCCCTTCAGGGGGAACTTCCCGAATGCCATAAACGCTGCCAGCGGAAGCCCAATCGCTATGGAGACGACCAGGGCCGAGCCCGAGACCCTCAGCGACAGCAGGATGATCGAAAGGAGCTCCTGGTCCAGATGAAGAATAAGGGAGAACGCCTGGCTGAGGCTCCCGGCGATATTATTCATTATGCTTTTCCATCGATCGTACTCCCTCGGGCAGACCCGGTCCCTTACTTCGCGTTCGGATAGAAGAGCTGGTTCCCGAAGGGATCCTTGAAGGAGGCGATGGCCTGCTGGCCTTCCTTCGAGATCATCCAGTTGACGAACTCCATGGCCTCTTTGTACTTCACATGCTTGTGCTTTTCAGGATTGACCGCCATGACGCCATACTGGTTAAAGAGTGTCGGGTCGCCCTCGTGGACGACGACCATTTCGAGCTTGTCCTTGTCCTTGGTTGCAAGCCAGGTGCCGCGGTCGGTAAGGGTATAGGCCCGCTTTTCGTTTGCGACCCTCTGGGTCTTCTCCATCCCCTGGCCGACTTCGAGGTACCACTTCTGGCCCTTCGGTTCGATCGCAGCCTTTTTCCAGATCGAAAGCTCCTTGGTGTGCGTGCCGGAGTTGTCACCGCGCGAGACGAACTGCGCTGATCCGCTGATCTTCTTAAAGGCCTCGACCGTCGACTTTATGCCTTTTATCTTTGCCGGGTCGTCCTGAGGACCGATGATGACGAAATCATTGTACATGACGTCATGCCGGTTCACAAAAAAACCCTCCTGGACCGCCTTCAGTTCCTGCTCCTTTGCATGCACAAAGGCCACGTCGGCATCGCCCCGTTTTCCCATCTCAATGGCAGCGCCCGTGCCGCGTGCGACCACCTTCACCTTGATCCCTGTCTTCTTTTCGAACAAAGGCAGGATGTGCTTGAACAGTCCGGAGTTTTCGGTGCTCGTCGTCGATGAGCAGATGATCTCTGATGCCGCCAAAGCAACTGATGTCCTCAATAAAACTGCACATACCACCAAAAGGACCAGACCAACTATTATTCTTTTCATGTTTTCTCCTTATCGTTCATGAATTTATCCAGCACTTTTTTCTCTTTATCCAGAAAACCCTGAAAATCTCCATAGAACTTCCAGAAGAACCTGACCGCCTTTTCTCCATCAGTCGTGAGCCGGGCACCGCCGCCGCCCTTCCCGCCGGTGGCCAGTTCGACAAAAGGCCGTGCAGACTGCCTGTTCATCGAATCAACAAGCTCCCAGGCATGCCGGTAGGACATCTCCATGGATTTTGCCGCCCTGGTGATCGAGCCGTGCTCGCGTATCCTTTCAAGAAGGATGATCCTGCCATATCCCAGGAACGTCCCCTCTTCGCCATCGATCCAGATGCGGCCCCGGAGACCGGGAGAAGTCGCTTTTTTCACGCCGGCATGGCCCGCCTTTTTCGTCATATCGTAATATACCAAAGGGAATAACGAAAAACAAGCGGATCGCTCCGGACAGCAGACTATTGGAGAGCGGCTACCCCTTGAACCACATACCGGCGAGAATAACACCCGCAAGCAGGAACCGGTAATAGACAAAAAGGTTCAGCGGGTGCTTTTTCAGGAAATACATCAGGAACCGTATGGCAGCATAGCCGGTTATGGCCGAGGCGATAAATCCGGCCGCAAACAACGGAATGTTGTAATCAGCCTGGCCGGAGATCATCTTCCGCGCATGCAGGAGCGTGGCCCCGGCGATGATGGGGGTGGAAAGCAGAAAGGAGAACCGGACCGCTGCCTCGCGCTCAAGCCCCCGGAACATCCCTGCGGACATGGTTATGCCGGAGCGGGAGACCCCGGGGATGAGGGCGACGGCCTGCGCCAGCCCGATCAAAAGGGCGTCGACCGCGTTCATCTGGTCGATCGTCCTGTGTTTGAATATCCGCTCCGAGGCAAGCATCACAAAGCCTGCCAGGACAAGAGAAGCGGCTATGACAGACGGCGTTCGCAGGGTATGCTCAACAAGTTTGTTCAGCAGTATCCCCGCGACCCCGGCAGGGACAGAGGCGAGGATGATCAGTCCGAAGAGCCTGAACTTCCTGGTGCAGAGCTCCCACCAGTCCCTCCAGAAACAGACCAGGAGCGCCAGCAGGGTGCCCGCATGGAGGGCCACATCAAAGGTGAGGGTATCAACGAGACCTGTCCAGCCGAAGAACCAGGGGAAGAGGATCAGGTGGGCAGTGCTGCTGACCGGAAAGAATTCCGTCAGTCCCTGCACCATACCGAGGATTACTGCTTCCCACATTCTGTGATAATATCAGATGCAGTATTATTTGGGCAATGGGATGCTGCCCGGGACCTCGGTAAAAAACTTTGCAACTGATGCCCTGAGTCAATTAAAATAGAAACTGTTGTCAGAACATATCTGCGCCAAGGAGAGTCTATGCGAAGCAAACGTACTGTCCATTTGAGATCAACGATAGGGGATGAGATGCTCGTCCGGGATGTGATGACCACGGAGGTCCTCTCGGTACAGAAGCTTGAGAACGTTGTCACGGTCGCCCATATCCTGTCTGAAAGGGGCATCAGCGGCCTGCCGGTGGTCGACAAGCAGAAACATGTGATCGGGATCATCACACAGGCCGACATCCTGTCGGTCGTCGGCGTACGGAGGGAACATACCTTCAGGGACCTGCTCAAAAATATGCTCGGGGAACCGCTTCCGGAGCGACGGACCGGTGATATTGTTGCCGACATCATGTCTCCTGTGCCGATCACCACGACTCCGGATGTCACTATTGCCAAGATCGCGCAGATCATGGATGAGAAGAAGATCAGGAGACTGCCGGTGGTGGATGAGAAGAAGAAGCTTGTCGGCATCATCTCGAGGGCTGATATCCTGAAGGCCGTGCTCAAGAACCTGACGTAACAGACCGGTCGGCAGGTGACCGGTATTCATCCCCTGCGTTTATCACCTGCAAAGCAGGACGTTCTTACCCCGAAAACGTGTAAACAGCGAGGCAGGACAAGGCGGCGATGGCTGCGGAGCAGGGGATGGTGATGATCCAGGCCCAGACAATGGTCCCTGCCACATCCCAGCGGACTGCGCTGAACCTCTGGATCGAGCCGACCCCCATGATCGAGCCGGTGATGGTATGGGTCGTACTTATCGGGACCCCCATCGCGGAAGAGACAAAAAGCATGGTAGCGGCACCGGTCTCAGCGCAGAAACCGTCAACAGGTGTCAGCTTCGCCACCTTCTGACCCATGGTCTTGACGATACGCCAGCCGCCAAACATGGTGCCGAGCGCTATTGCGGCCTGGCAGGAGACCACCACCCAGAACGGCACATAGAATTTATCCCCGAGGAGCCCTGCGCTGAAAAGCAGGCTGGCAATAATACCCATGGTCTTCTGCGCATCGTTGCCGCCATGCCCGAGACTGTACAGGGCTGCAGAGACCAACTGCCCCTTTTTGAAGAAGTTCTGGACCGCAATACGGCTGCTGTTCTTAAAAAACCCGTAGACGGCAAGACCCAAGCCAAGACCCAGTACAAGACCGGCGATCGGAGATATGACAATGAAGACCACCGTCTTGATTATCCCGCTCCAGACCAGGGCCGACGTGCCTGCCTTCACCAGGGCGGCGCCGATCATCCCGCCGATCAGGGCGTGGGAGGAACTGGTCGGCAGGCCAAAGTACCAGGTGATGATATTCCAGCTGCAGGCACCGGTCAGGGCCCCGAAGATGACCGTTTTGTCCACGATCGCAATGTCAATGATGCCTTTCCCGATGGTATTGGCAACATGCAGCCCGAAAAAAAGAAAGGCAATGAAATTAAAGAAAGCCGCCCAGATCACCGCTGCCCTCGGCGTGAGGACCCGTGTAGAGACCACGGTCGCGATCGAATTGGCCGAGTCATGGAACCCGTTGAGAAAATCGAAGGTCAGGGCCAGCAGGATAAGGAAAAGGATCGTTAGAGTCATGCCCGGGAGGTGCCGGCAGGAAACATCATCAAAAGGACCAGTGCCGCCTTATGCATATTTGAGGACTATCGCCTCGAGGATATTGGCAACGTCTTCACACTTGTCCGAGGCATCTTCGAGATGCTCATAGATCTCTTTCCATTTGATGATGAGGATCGGGTCCTTCACCTCGTCGAAGAGCTTGCCAAGGGCGTCACGGAAGTCACGGTCGATGATGTTCTCGAGACGGTTGATCTCTATGCAACAGTCCTGGACATGGGAATACTGTTTTTCTTTGAGTTTCTGGATCGCCTTATGGATGATCTCCGTTGTCGCCAGGAGGTCCTTTGACATGGCAATGGCCTCCTTGGTAGCAGAGGGGATCTTGAAAACGACCATCCTGTCGACAGCGCCCCAGATGAGGTCAAGGATATCATCGAGTCGGGACGCGAGGTCGTAGAGGTCTTCCCGGTCGATAGGGGTGATGAAGGTCTTGTTCAGCTTCTTCATGATCTCGTGGGTCACGATGTCGCCTTCCTGCTCCACCTCGTAGATCTCCTTGGCGCGCTCTTCAAGGCGGTCGAAGTTTTCCATGAGCGCAACGAGGAGCACCCCGGCCTTCGTGATATTCAGGGCCACCCGGTCGAAGATCTCAAAAAAGTCTATATCCTTTGGAAAGATTCCCATGTCATTATTCCCCTCTGTTGTTGCAATATTATGATTATGATAAAGAAAGAGACTGCCGATGTCAATGCCGAAGAGGCTGCCGGCATCCATGCGCAGAAGCCCTATGTATCTGAAGGCAAAGCCATATGCCGGATGATCTTGCCCTCAACGAGGTAGATCACCATTTCTGCGATATTCGTGGCGTGGTCCGCGATCCGCTCGAGGTACTGGGCCACAAAACTGACCTTCATTGCACGCGACACGGTCGAAGGGTTCTGGGCCATCAGGAAGGCAAGTTCCGCCAGGACATCATGTTTAAGGTCGTCCACCGCGTCATCCCGCATGATGACCTCCATGGCAAGCTTCTTGTCCTTCCTCACGAAGGCGTCCAGCGCGTCCCGGGTCATACCCTGTGCGATCTCCCTCATCTTCGGAATATCTATGTAAGGCTTCAGGATAGGTTCTTCGTTCAGCTCCAGCGCCCTTTCGGCGATGTTGACCGCAAGGTCCCCCATGCGCTCGAGGTCGGAGGTGATCTTCATGGCCGTGGTGATGAACCGCAGGTCTCCTGCCATCGGCTGTTTCAGCGCGATAAGCCGGATGGATTCCTCGTCTATCTCAACATCGAGCGTATTGACCATGCGGTCCCTGTCAATGATCTTCCTGGCCAGATCATTGTCCCGCTCAACAAGTGCCTGCACAGAATTCTTGATCGAGTCCTCCACCAGGGAGCCCATCCTCAGTATTTTTTCCTTCACATGCTGCAGCTCTTCATCAAATACAGACATCAGCCGAACCTCCCCGTCACGTAATCTTCCGTTAGTTTTTCAGCAGGTGCAGTAAAGATCTTGTCGGTCGTATCGAACTCGACCAGTTCACCGAGCATCAAAAACCCGGTCCAGTCCGATATCCGCGCCGCCTGCTGCATGTTATGCGTCACTATGATAATCGTTACATCTTTTTTTATCTTGTCAAAGAGCTCCTCGATCTTTGAGGTGGATATCGGGTCGAGGGCTGAGGTCGGTTCGTCAAAAAGGAGGACCTCAGGGTTCACCGCCAGTGCCCGCGCAATAACAAGCCGCTGCTGCTGCCCCCCTGAAAGATCATAGGCACTGGCATTGAGCTTGTCCTTCACCTCGTCCCAGAGGGCTGAATGCAGAAGCGCTTTTTCCACAAGTTCGGAGAGTTCAGACCGTTTGCTGATTCCTTTGAGCTTCAACCCATAGGCGATATTGTCGAAGATGCTCATGGGAAAGGGGGTCGGCTTCTGAAAGACCATCCCTATGCGGCTCCTCAGGCTGATCAGGTCCGTATCCGGGCTGAGAATATTGTCCTTCACAAAATGTATCTCGCCCTCGTACCGGTTGCCGGGATAGAGGTCATGCATCCGGTTGAAACATCTCAGGAGGGTCGTCTTGCCGCAGCCGGACGGGCCGATCAGGGCCGTCACCTGCTTGCTGTAGACCTGCAGGTTGATCTGCTTGAGGGCATGAATTCCCCCGGAATAATAGAAATTCAGTCCTTTCACTCTCAGTTCTATCTGCTCACGCACTAACGGTACCTCCATTTGATGATAAGCCTTCCGGTGATCGTCAGAAGGAGTATGAATATCGTGATGACAAAGGCAGCTGCCCAGGCCTGCGAATGCCAGCTGTCATAGGGTCCCATGGCATACTGGAATATGGTCACGGTGAGGGAAGAAATAGGCTGGTTCATATTGATACTGTAAAAGGAATTATTGAAGGAGGTGAACAGCAGCGGCGCCGTCTCTCCGGCAACACGGGCAATTGAAAGGAGAATGCCGGTCAGGATACCGGTGGCAGCAGCGCGATAGACCACATGCGTGATCACCTTGTAATAGGGAGCCCCCAGCGCAAAGGCAGCCTCGCGTATCGTCCAGGGGACAAGGGAGAGCATATCCTCGGTCGTCCTGAGGACAACGGGGACCATGATGATCGCCAGGGCGACAGCGCCCGCCCAGCCGTTGAAGTGGCCGATCGGCTTGACCAGTACTGCGTAGATAAAGGTGCCGATAACGATCGAGGGGACGCTCACCATGATATCCGCCAGGATGCTGATGATCCTCGCAATGGTCCTGCCCCGCGCATACTCCGCCAGGAAGGTGCCGCCCAGCACACCGATGGGGACCCCGATCAGGGTTGCACATATCGTGATCATGAGCTGCCCGACAAAGGCGTTGCGCAGCCCCCCGCCATCGACCCCTGCCGGGGCAGGGTCATTGATGAACAGGCTCAGGTTCAGGGACTTCAGGCCGTGGATCAGGACATCTCCCAGGATGAAGACCAGCCAGAAGAGCCCCAGGCATGCAGCAAGGGTACTGAAGGTCAGGGCAATGACCCCTTCTATCTTACGCTTCCGTTCAATGGTCATCATCGCGAGTATTTCCTCTCCGCCTTCAGCAGGAAGAACTTTGCGACGGCCAGGGTGATGAAGCTCATCACAAAAAGCACCAGGGCCAGATAAAAGAGCGACGAAAGATAGATGTCCGTATCCGCCTCCGCAAACTCGTTTGCCAGGGTGACGGTTATGGTGGCGGCCGCGTCAAGCAGGGAGGTGGTGATCCGGTGGTTGTTGCCGAGCACAAAGGCGACCGCCATGGTCTCGCCCAGCGCCCTGCCCAATGAAAGGACGATGCCCCCGAAGACCCCGAGCTTTGA
>SCQH01000002.1 GCA_004321925.1 Nitrospirota bacterium
GCCTTTGAGCGCGGCGTAGCCGAGCAATGGTTCTTTGCTGTACTGTTTTGCATTTACGTCTGCACCGTGATTAATGAGAAGGCTAGCAGTTTCAAGATCCCCACGAATGCATGCATTAAATAATGCCGTGAATCCAATCTTTGTCTTGGCGTTAACATCAGCGCCATGCAAAAGTAGAAACTCCGCAATGTCTTTATGCCCTTTTTGTGTCGCCAGCATGAGCGGAGTAAGCTCACTGCTTTCTCCGGAATTGGGGTCTGTTCCGGCCTTTATTAATGCCTTTAATTTCTTCAAGTCTCCTCGAAATGCTGCCCGATGAATCGGAGGGCCGAAGATATATCCTGTGAGTTGTCCGATTATTGTCATTATTTTTATCTATGCAGAACAAGTAATATATCGGCAAGGTGTTTTCCCC
Source organism: Nitrospirota bacterium (assembly GCA_004321925.1). GTDB lineage: Bacteria > Nitrospirota > Thermodesulfovibrionia > Thermodesulfovibrionales > UBA6898 > PALSA-1316. Next base: position 416 of record SCQH01000002.1, read on the forward strand.
GATTCATGCCTGATAATATCACATTCATGTCTTGATTGGTATGAATCTGGCACTTCCTAGGCGGACAATTCGAATTGCCATCGCACTCGACGGGCTACCGCCGGGTCATGCACGAGTATCACGAAACGGCATGAAAAATAAAATGAAATGGCTCTCTTTACACACATAAAAAAAAAGTTTCTGATTCCCTGGAACAAGTTTAATGAATGGCCTGGGGAAAGTAAAGAAGATATTCCAGTACACCTCTTTGCCTCCCCCTGCAAAAGGACGGACTCAGCCCCCCCTCCGTGCCTCCCCTTATAATAATGGGAGAGATAATAATTGCCCCCTCTTGAGGTAAGAGGGGGGTGGGGGCGTTATTTTGGTTCTTATTCTCTTTTTACATGTATAACGGCTGAAGACTTTTTTGACCTCCTGTGTTAAAATTCTGGATGATCGAAGAGATTGGCACGGTCAGGAGCACTGAGGGCAATATGGCGGTCGTTGCGGTGCCGAGAAAAAGCGCCTGTGAGGGCTGCACCGCAGGCACCTGCAAGCCTGACGAGCAGGCGATGGAGATCGAGGCCCTGAACCGGGCAGGCGCAGTGGCAGGCCAGAAGGTGAAGGTATCCATACAACCATATGTCTATATGAAAGGCTCTATGATCGTCTACGGCATACCGGCGGTCGGGCTGGTGGTCGGGGCCTTTATCGGTAAAGATCTTCTGTCCGGTTTCTTTCAGGGCGTTGACCCTGATATCCTGTCAGCACTATGCGGGTTTGCGGCATTCGGCATCTCCCTTGCCCTCGTGAAGGTCTGGTCCGGCAGGGCGGGGAAGAATATCGAATCAAAACCCGTTATTGAAGAGATATTGAGTTAGCAGGGAAACCTGCATTACATTTATCAAAATATTCCGGCAAGGGGGAAGTAATGGCAAACTTTGATGTCTCGAAGCTCAGAAATGTAGCGGTGATAGCGCATGGAGGTGCGGGCAAGACCTCGCTGGTGGAGGCCGTGCTCTTCGACTCGGGCATGACCGACAGGCTCGGCAATGTCCAGGACGGGACAACGGTCACCGATTATGAGCCGGAGGAGATCGACCGGAAGATCACGATAACCTCGTCCCTTGCCTTCAGCAACTGGGACAAACACAGGATAAACCTGATCGATACCCCCGGGTTTATCAACTTCATCGAGGACACCCGCGGCTGCCTGAAGGCGGTCGACGGGGCGGTCATCATTGTCAGCGCCCTTTCCGGGGTCAAGGCAGAGACCGAGAAGATCTGGAAATATGCCTGCGAATACGAGATCCCGAGGATCATGTTCGTCAACAAGATGGACAAGGAGTCTGCCGACTTCGAGCGGGCCCTGAGCGAACTTGAAAAGTCCTTCGATGCCGAAGCCATTCCCCTGCAGATACCCATCGGTTCCGCCGAGACCCTCACCGGGGTCGTTGACCTGGTCAGCATGAAGGCCTATATCTCAAAGGCCGGAAAGACCGAGGTGACCGATATCCCTGCCGATATGCTGGAAGAGGCCGGCCGGTTCAGGAAAAAGCTGATCGAAAAGATCGCTGAATCGGACGATGCGCTTCTTGAGAAATATCTCGAGGGCACCGACCTGACGAATGAGGAGATCATAAACGGGATCAAGGAGAGCTCGCTGACCAGGAAGTTCATCCCGGTCACCTGCGGATCAGCCCTCAAGAACATCGGCATCACCAGCCTTCTTGATACCATCCTGCTCTGCCTGCCGTCGCCGGCCGAGATGGCGACCATATCGCCGATCAGGGGCAACAGCCCGAAGGACAAATCAGAGGTGATCAGAAAGCCGGCTGAGAATGAGCCGCTTGCAGCGTATGTCTTTAAGACCATAGCCGACCCGTTCGCCGGCAAGCTCTCCCTCTTCCGGGTCTATTCAGGGACGCTCAAGGCCGACTCGACGATATACAACTCGACCGCGGATACCAAGGAGCGGCTGGGCCAGCTCTTTTATCTCCAGGGGAAAAAGCAGGTGCCGGTCCAGTCCCTCTCTGCGGGTGAGATCGGGGTCGTTGCCAAGCTCAAGGGCACCAATACCGGCGATACGATCTGCGATGAAGCAAAACCGATCGTCTTTAAGAAAGTGAAGTTTGCCGACCCGATCATCTCTTACGCCATGGCCGCAAAGAACAAAGGGGATGAGGAGAAGGTGAGCATTGCCCTCCACCGGGTCCTCGAGGAGGACCAGACCCTCAGGTTCACGCGTGAGGAAGAGACCAAGGAGATGATCATCTCCGGCATGGGGCAGGTGCATATCGAGGTGACGCTTGAGCGGCTGAGGCGGCGGTTCGGGGTCGAGATCGAGATGAAGACGCCGAAGATACCATATCGTGAGACGATCAAGGCAGCGACCAAGGTCCAGGGCAGATACAAAAAGCAGTCCGGGGGCAAGGGCCAGTACGGCGATTGCCATATAACGGTCGAGCCGCTGCCGAGGGGCTCCGGTTTTGAATTCGTGGACAAGATCGTGGGCGGGTCGATCCCCCGCCAGTATATTCCCGCTGTCGAAAAGGGGATCATCGATGCCATGCATGAAGGAGTGATCGCGGGCTACCCGATCGTCGACCTGCGGGTGACCCTGACCGACGGCTCGTACCACACGGTCGACTCCTCGGAAATGGCCTTTAAGATAGCCGGCTCCATGGCGATCAAAAAGGCTGTCCTGGAAGCAAGACCGATCCTCCTGGAGCCGATCATGAGGGCAGAGATAACGACTCCGGATGAGACGCTCGGCGCGGTCATCGGCGACCTGAATTCCAAGAGGGGGAAGGTCCAGGGAGTGGAACCCCAGGCAGGCGGCAATCAGAAGATATCGGCGACAGTGCCCATGTCCGAGATGCTGACCTATGCGAACCAACTCCACAGCCTGACCTCGGGCAGGGGGCTCTACTCCATGGAATTTTCCAATTATGAGGAGATGCCTTCTCATAATGCCCAGAAGATCATTGCCGAACGGGAGGCGCAGAAACAGGAAAAGCATGCGTAGCTGCCTTATCCTTGCTGTCTCTGTCCTGATAGGGTCTATGGCAGGGACCGCGTTTTCAGAAGGGCCGCTGCAGGAAAAGATGCCTGCCCCGGAAACAGCAGAGACCAGTCCTGCCCCTGTCCAGAAGAAGGTCCGGATAGAGGTCAGGGAAGGGCTGGTGGGTGTTGATCTTCAGAACGCTGATCTCAGCAGCGTCATGAAGGAGCTTGGAGCAAAGGCAGGGATCAAGGTCAGCATGGGAGGTACTGCCCCGCAGAAGAAGATCACCACGCGGTTTTCCGGGCTTGAGCTTGACAGGGCCATTTCGAGGCTCATGACGCTCATCAATGAAAAGAACTATACGATAACCTATGACGCGCAGGGGCGGCCGAACTCGGTCGAGGTGTATGCAGGCTCCCCTGAGGCGGCTTCCCCGGCAAAGATGCATGCCAGGCCGGAGGTTCTACGGAGCCCGCAGCCTCCGTCCTCCCCCCCTGCAAAGGCCCCGACAGGGGTGCAGAAAAATCCGCCGGTTCAGACCCGACTGCTGCCTCCGGTCGGTCAGAAAAAGGAGGATGTGAAGGGTCCGGGGAAAAAGGTCGTGCAGAAGGATAATGGTGATGACGACGACGATGACGACGATGGTCCGGCCGAGGACCTTCCCTATATCCCGCCGCTGAAAAAACCGGTCCAGCCGCCTAAATAACTGCATGGGTGATGCCCTGAGGGTCATTGAATTAAGGCTTTCCCTTAGGCTAATATAGACCTCATGAAGGCGCTCATATTAAGTGGCGGCAAAGGCACCCGGCTGAGGCCGCTGACCTATTCAGGGGCAAAGCAGCTGGTCCCCGTTGCAAACAGACCGATCCTTTTTTACTGCATCGACAACCTTGTCAACGCCGGGATCAAAGATATCGGGATCATCATATCCCCGGAGACGGGGCAGGAGATACGGGAAGCTGTCGGAGACGGCAGCAGATGGAAGGTCAAAATAACCTATATCCTCCAGGATAGCCCTGCCGGCCTCGCCCATGCGGTTAAGGTGGCCAGGCCCTTCCTGAAGACGACCCCGTTCGTCATGTACCTCGGGGACAACCTCATCGGCAGGGACATCCGCCAGTTCGTCTCGGATTTCATCAAGAAGGGGTCTGACGCAACGATCCTGCTGAAGGAGGTCGAAAACCCGAGGCAGTTCGGCGTTGCCGAGGTATCGAAGGGCGGCAGTATCGTACGGCTGATCGAGAAGCCGGAGAACCCTCCGTCGAACCTGGCCCTTGTCGGCGTCTATATCTTCTCTCCCCGCATCCATAAGGCGATCGACCGGATCAGGCCCTCGCAGCGGGGGGAGCTTGAGATCACCGATGCTATCCAGGAACTGATCCTCATGGGGCATAAGGTCAGAAGCTTTATCCTTGATTCGTGGTGGCTCGATACCGGCAAAAAGGACGACCTCCTGACCGCAAACGCTATCGTGCTCGATGAATGGGGAAAGAAGAGCCTCGAGGGGACGATAGACAAGTCCTCGAAGATCCTCGGCAGGGTGACCGTCGGCAAGAACTCGGTGGTGAAGGCCAGCACCATCCGGGGGCCGGTCGTGATCGGGGAAAACACGATCATCGACCATGCCTTCATCGGTCCGCATACCAGCATCGGCGATGATGTCAGGATCATCAATTCTTCCGTAGAGCATTCGGTCATCCTGGGCGGGAGCGAGGTGCTTGACATCGAGAGGGTCGAGGAAAGCCTTATCGGCAAGAGGGTCAGGATCATGCGAAACAGCGGCCATAAGGCGTTGAGGCTGATGCTCGGCGATGATTCGAGCATGGAGGTCTGAGCATGGAGGGTGTTGAGGTAAAGGAACTGGGCCAATTCTGCGATGAACGCGGCTGGCTGGTCGAGATCTTCAGAAATGACGAGACCGCCTACCGGCCGGTCATGTCGTATGTATCCATGACCAGACCGGGCATAGCGCGCGGTCCCCATGAACATATCGGACAGACCGACCTCTTCTGTTTCTTCGGCAGTTTCAGGCTCTATCTCTGGGACAACAGAAAGGGCTCCGCGACCTTTGGAGCAAGGCAGGTGTTTGACTGCGTGGGCAGGCCCCATATGGCGATCGTTCCTCCGGGCGTGGTCCATGCGTATAAGAATATCGGCGAACAGGACAGCCTCGTCATCAATCTGCCTGATCAGCTTTTCAGGGGAGAGGGCAAGGCCTTCCCGGTCGATGAGATACGGTATGAGAACGACCCTGAAGCTCCCTTCAGGATAGAAGACTAGGATGCGCATACTCGTCACCGGGGGCGCCGGGTTCATCGGGTCCAACTTCATCCGGCAGATGCTGGCAGAGCATCCTGAGCATGAGGTCCTCAACCTCGACAGCCTTACCTATGCAGGGAACCTTGAAAATCTTCAGGGGCTGGAAACTGAGCCCCGGTATGCCTTTGTCAGGGGAGATATCTGCGATCAGGACCTCCTGAAAGGCCTGACGTTCGATGCCATTATCCACTTTGCGGCTGAAAGCCATGTCGACCGGTCCATCCTCGACTCTTCCCCCTTTCTGCAGACCAATATCACCGGCACGAAAAATCTCCTTGAGCTTGCCCGGGCCAGGCGCTGCAGGATGCTGCATGTCTCGACAGACGAGGTCTACGGCTCGATAGCTGAAGGCCAGTTCACCGAGATGTCTCCGCTGAGCCCCAACAGTCCCTATGCCGCCAGCAAGGCCTCGTCCGATCTTTTTGCGCGGGCCTATCATGAGACCTACGGGGTCGATGTCGTCATCACGCGCTGCTCAAATAATTACGGGCCATACCAGTTCCCTGAAAAGCTTATCCCCCTGATGATCGCCAATGCCCTGGCCGGGAAATCCCTGCCGGTCTATGGCGACGGCAAAAATGTCCGCGACTGGATCCACGTGGCTGACCACTGCAGGGCAGTTGCTCTGGCCTTCCATAAAGGCAGGGCAGGCGAGGTCTATAACATTGGCGGCAGGAACGAACAGCAGAACATCGGGATCATCCGGATGATCCTCGAAACGATCTCCGAGCGGCTCGGCTCGGACAGGGAGGCCCTGATGGGGCTGATCACCTATGTCACGGACAGGCCGGGGCACGACAGGAGATATGCCATCGACCCGCTGAAGACCGAGTCAGAGCTCGGCTGGAAACCTCTCGTCGGTTTTGAAGAGGGCATAGCCTCGACCGTCGACTGGTATCTTGCCAACAGGGCCTGGTGGGGCCGCATCCTGTCCGGGGAATATATGACCTATTACGAGACCCAGTACCGCCAGAGGCTCGGGTCGTGAAGGTCGCGCTGACCGGTTCAGAGGGGATGCTCGGGCAGGATATACAGGGGGTCTTCTCCGAAGATGAGCTGATCGGGTTCACCTATAGCAGTCTCGATATCACCGTGCTCGATGACGTCATCAGAAGCATACGGGAAGCAAGGCCCGATGTCCTGATCCATGCCGCTGCCTATACCGATGTCGACCGCGCCGAGGCAGAGCCGGAGCAGGCATATCTGGTCAACGGGCTTGGCACGCGGAACCTGGCAATGGCTGCGGAGGAGCTGCGCATCCCGATCGTCTACCTGAGCACGGATTATGTGTTCGACGGCACAAAGAAGGCTGCGTATGATGAATGGGACCCGGCCTGTCCGGTCAACCAGTACGGCCTTTCAAAGCTCATCGGAGAACGGTTCGTGACCTCGCTCACCAACAGGCATTATATAGTCAGGACCTCATGGCTTTGCGGAAAGAACGGGAAGAATTTCGTCGAAACGATCTGCAGGCTCCTGACAGAGCGTGAGAGCCTTGATGTTGTTGACGATCAGCGCGGCTGTCCGACCTTTACGTCCGACCTGGCGGTCAAGCTCAGGGAACTGCTCGGCAGAGGGTACGGGACCTATCACATCACGAACAGCGGGGCCTGCTCCTGGTATGAATTTGCGGTAAAGATCGCAGGGCTGAAGGGTTATAACAAAAAGATCGCTCCGGTCACCTCCGACAAATTTCCCCGTCCGGCAAAACGGCCGGCCAATTCGGTTCTCGGCAACACCATGCTGCGGCTGGAAGGGCTTGAACCACTGCGCCCCTGGGAAGAGGCCCTGGCGGATTACCTGGGATAGCTTCTTTACGGCCTTTCTCGTGCATGGACTGCCTTGCCACGCAGGTTATTATGAAAAAGACAGGAGGATTACTGCAATGGAACTGTGGCGCAGATTAGTGCTCGTTTTCTCTGTATTGGGAGCAGTATGGATCGCCTACCTGGTATCGTTGTCGCCCGTGGTGACCGTCGCGCCTGTGAACCTTGAAGAGAAACAGAAAAAGGAGCGCAGGCATTCTGCAGGAAGCCTTCTGGGAGAAGAAAGGGCTCCTCGTCCTGACCGGCAGGAGAGCATGAAAAACCGGGTTTTCACTGTCAATGGCGACACGTGGGGAAAATTCACTGAAAATGTCATAACGACCTCAAAGGGCAGGGCCGCCGACACCCGATGGCTCAAACACGTCAGCCCTGACGAAAAAAGATCATCGGTGAAATCTCTTTTTTTCAGGCCTGACGAACTTCCCGATAATTCTCTCATGGAACCCCTGAAGAACTCTGACCAGGGCATAATCATCACGATGAACCATAAGGATTTTCTGGAACTCAGGTACCGCAGATACAAAGATGATGATTTTTCCTTGGGAAGCGGGTTCGTTCCCTATCCTGACCCTCCGTCTTATCTCCTGTATCCCTATCGCGGATTCTCTCTCTGGTTTCTGCTACTGGGGTTCTCTTTTTATATTTTATATCCGAGGCCAAAGAAGACCGATGACACTCTCTATTATCCTCTCTGGCGGGTTGTTTTCGGTGATATCGTCTCTCTGCTTATGACGGTACCTTTTTTCTCGATCCCGATTTTTGTCAGTGCAGGTTCGATGCAGGCCCTGACCACGGGCCTGCCCCTGGTGTTGGTCTTATGGCCGATGACTCTCTTTGGTTTTTGTCTTGTGCGTATATCGGCATGGTATGCAAGTTACCGTTTGCAGGTCAGACCCGACAGTCTCCTGCTTTCAACCTACAAGGGGAAAAGGGAATATCCTTTCAGCGAGATGGTCTACCGGCAGCCTCTGATAATCAAACCGCCGCGCTGGCTGGTCATACTGAACATCCTTGCTGCACTCAGCGGCAAAGGCAGCAGTTCCGCGGGAGCGGCCGGAAGGGCGATGATACTTGCTTCAACAGAGTATGGTTGTCTAGTGATCGGCCTGAAGAACGGCTCCTCGTTCATTATCAATCTTACCGATCAAATGGGCAGCATAGCAGTAAAGGGCGCCGACCTCCTTTTTAATGCATTAAAACAGGCCGGCATACCTGAAATAAAAGAGGTAAAGACAATTGAGTCCCTGGGACTTATGACGATGGAACTGGATCAGAAGCATTCGACGGGCATGCCTGCAACGGTACCCTGTGCGCAGTGCGGTTCTATGGCCGGTAAGGATGATGTATTTTGTGGAAAGTGCGGAGCGCCTGTTAATAAGGCCGCTCTGTCCCCGGCCCCCGCGCCTCTTCAGTCAAGGGTCTGTCCCCACTGTAATAAAACGCTGGGGCTGAATGCAAAATTCTGTTCGGGGTGCGGCAACCCTGGCTAACAGGTCATTTTGTTAATAATAAATTCTATTGACGCAGGTACATGAGGTAAATGATTTATCACATAAGGAGGAAACGCTAAATGGATCAGCCTGCAGGATTTTGTGAAAATTGTGGTTCTCATATGGCCGCTGATTCCTCTTTTTGCGAAAAGTGCGGTCAGCCGATTGAAGTTCAGCCGGATGAGTCGCAAAAGGGGGATGAAGTTAATTTACCGCCTTCTGCCCCGGTGAATGAGATACCTGATATCGGGGAAGAATCAAAAGCTGCAAATCCCCGAGCGAAGAAATATCTGATTGGAGGTGGAATTGCTGTTGCAGTTATTCTCCTGGCGTGGGCCTCCATCCAGTTGCTTTCGAAAAACACCACACAAAGTCAGCCGCCTGCCGCAACGCAGTCACCGGTATCACCTGCCCCGGTTGTTAAGGAGAAGACCGAAACTGATGCGCCTGGCGATTCCCCGATTGAACCGGAGAAGTCCGAGGGTTCCGGTCTTTCTCCAAAATCTGTGAAAATTACAAACCATCGAGATACCAAATCTTCCCCGACAAAAAAGAAGCATGCCGGGGGAGAGGCCCTATCGCCTAAGAACAATCCCCCAAAACAGTTGGGGAAATACGAGAGAGCTTCGGACGAGCCTGTTCCCCAGTCATCCACGGCAATAAAGAAGAATGCCGGAGATAATGTCCAATCACCTCAATACACCCCGAAGGGTGCCAGGAATCATTATTCCAAGGATGATAACTATCATAGAATTGATAAAATACAGCCGTCGAAATGAATTGCAGAAAGGGAGTTGTTTGAAGAAGCGATGGAAGGGTCTATTTCAACAACAAGAACCTCAAATCTGTTAATCTATGCCTGAAAGGGGGCTAGAATGAAAAAAGGAATATGTATAGTAATGGTCTTTGTCTTTTGTTGGTTGCTGACCGGAGATAAGGGATGGGCCAGTAAGCCTGTGGATCGGAAGAGCCAGGGATGCGTCATGAACGGCAAGGTCTACTCCATTTACAATGCCGGCACTGCATATCGTTATAAGCTTCCTCAGTCCTTCAACCTGAAACCATACGAAGGCAAGAAGGTGGAACTGGAAGGCAGGCTCTCACCGGGCGATCGCTTTATCCCCAAGGGAAAAACGCTCAGAGTGCTCGGACCGTGTGACAGGGCAACAATAAAACTTATCAGGAAAAGCGAAGCGAAGTGATCGGTCCTGCGATCCCGGTTGACCTATAATCTGTTTATCTTATACTGCAGATAAAGAACTCCAAAAAAGAAGGTCGCTGCTCCGGAAAAGGGGATCCCTCTCTGCAAATGTCCGTTGAAATGATCAATCAGAATGCGGCGGCACCTGAAACTCATAATGATCAATATAATATAACCGGCAATGTTAACAAAATTGGCCAAAGCACTAAATCCCGCGCTTGCCGATATATCCCTTCCCACAAAAACCATTGCCATAATCGAAGCAATTAATCCAACAGCAAAAAAGACTATTGCCAGGACCGGCAACCCTGAGCCAATTTTTTTCGTAGAAATGAGGCGGTTGAAAATGTCTTTTCTTCTGATGAACCAGACTGGAGGATAGATCCCCAGTGTAATACAGGCAAAAAAAACTATTTTAAACAAAGACAATTTCTTAAGTTCCGGTTGCGAACTTGCGCTTTGAGTACTGACAGGCTCGGGAATTGCCTGCTGACTAATTCCCGTTTCACTCCCGTTTTGCACAATACGATAGGCTTTACCGCATTCAGAGCAAAACATATCGTCAGCACCCTTTTTTTCAGATCCGCAATATCGGCAAAACATAAAGACCTCCCCTTTTTATCCTGATTGCAGCACACGAGTAGTGGGCTATTAGTCTTCAGGTCTATCTACAGCCTGTGATTGATAACGTATCATAACAAAATCAAAGGACTTTGGACATGGAGCTGTTGATTAAGGGCTGGCGAAGATAATTCAACGAGATTCACCTGCAGAACCCTCCGGGATATTGTCCCCAACCAAAGGCTATACGTCAAGCTTACGTGCAGCCGAGTGCTGCCCTGACTGTGGTACAATGACAGGGGAAGGTCGCGCGAGAAGCTCTCATAGTCAGTTGTTCTTTCCTGAAGAACAGAAAATTGGAGGGAATCAGATGTCAAGAAATGTGAAGACTATCATGCTCTTAATCGTTGTAGCAGTGTCTTGTCTGCACCAGGAAGGGAATCTGGCGTCATATTCTGAACTATTCAAATCTACCGCTTTTGCCGCCGACAGTCAGGAGGCAGAGGCCCGTTATAAACAGGGCATTGAACTCAGGAAAGTAAAGAAGTACGACGATGCCATTGCCGCTTTCACACAGGCAATCAATGCCAAACCTCAGTATGCCGAAGCCCACTACCAGCGGGGCAGTGCACAACTCGACAAGGGGAATTATGACTCAGCAATCCTGGATCTCAAAAAGGCAATCGAATTAAAGCCTGATTACAAGGAGGCGTATCTGAACCTTGGTGCTGTCTATTTTCGGAAGCGGGAATCCGAAAATGCCATAGCAAGCTATAAAAAGGCGATTGAGATAGACCCGAAATATACACTTGCATACCGGAGCCTCAGCGTTGCTTACCGCAATCTGAAGGATTTCAATAGTGCTCTTGAATATGCCAAGAAAGCGATAGATACCAAACCGGACAGCGCAGAGGCGCATATTGATCTCGGGTTGGCGTATGAAGGGATCAATGACGTTGGAAGCACGGTAGCGAGTTATGGAAAGGCGATTGAGATTAACCCGAAGAACTCTTTGGCATACAAGAACCGCGGCGGCTCATACATGAAAATGAAGGATTATGAAAAAGCTGTTCAGGACTTCAGTAAAGCGATAGAGAACAATCCCAATTACAAAGAGGCGTATGCTAACAGGAGTTCGGCATATTACATGCTGAAGGCATATGACAGGGCCATAGATGACTGTCGAAAGGCGATAGAGTTAGATCCAACATATACATGGCCGTATAACGTCTGTGGACTGGCATCTGAAAAGAAAGGGAACCTGGAAGAAGCGAAGGCGTATTTTGAAAAGGCGGTGGGGATAGATTCTCAATACAACGAGGCAAAAAACAACCTTAGCAGGGCTGGGAAGGCGATAAAAGAAGCCGAGACGATTGATGCAAAACTGCAGGAGGCTTTTGAAAAAGGAGATGCAAAAACAATTAACGACATGGCAGAGAAGGGTGATCCTAATGCTCAGTTTATGCGTGGATTTATGTCTGGTGGAGGAGAAGGAGCAAAACAGGATTATCAGGAAGTTTTCAAGTGGGTCAAGCTTGCTGCGGAGAAGGGCCTGCCAGGTGCACAGTATTTTCTTGGAAATATGTATTATGCAGGACAGGGAGTTAAGCAGGATTATCAGGAAGCGTTCAGATGGTTCAAACTTGCCTCTGACAAAAAAGTCATTATAGCAAAATGTATCCTTGCCTCAATGTATGCAGAGGGGAAAGGAACAAGGAAGAATATGGCCATGGCAAAGCAACTTGCGAAAGAAGGCTATGAGGCAGTGAATGAGGCAGGGAGTGAAACGTGCAAAAATGTCTGGGAAATGTACAAGCTTGAGAAATATTAATTAACTCTTATCAATACCCCGCAGTTTCTGCGTGGCGAATCCCCATGTTGAGAGGGGGATTATAATACAGTTAGAACGGAACTCGGGAAGAGAGTACCTGCTGTCTACAAAATCAGATGTCATTTTATGACTGATAGTAAGTATCTCAAGGTATTGCTGAATGCTGAAGTTGAGGAATGTATTTGAGAGCAGTTTCTTGCTAAGCATGCATTGGCGCCCGACTATAGTTGGACATGGGCACCCGCCCGCCTTGACTTTCTCACATTCACGTGCTACTCTCTCATCGTAATCTGGCTGGAAATCGTTTCCACACACGAGGAGGTTCACATGCGTAAAAGGGTCTGTCTTGTAATATTGGTTATAGGTAGTCTGTTTTTGTCCGCAGCAGCGGGATGGGCCAGTGAGCCTGTAAAACACAAGAGTCAGGGCTGCGTCATCAATGGAAAAGTCTACACCATTTACGACCCCAGCACTGTATATCGGCTACAACTTCCGAAGTCCTTTAACGTAAAACCCTACGAAGGCAAAAAAGTGCAACTCGAGGGCATGCTCTCGCCGAGCGATCGCTTTGAACCGAATGGTAAGACACTCAAGGTGCTTGGACCGTGCGACAAGGCTGCAATAAACCTTATCAGAAAAACCGAAGTGAAGTGATTGGTTCTGCTGTCCAGGTCGCGGAGGATATCACCTGACGGATGACTTCCTGCCTGACCTGTAATCTTTTATCTTGTACTACAGATAAAGAACTCTTCCTCGTTCAACACAGGGCATGAATCTGCTGGTTTCCCCGCTCTTCATCGGTTAGTAGTTGGCCCCTGTCGAGACGGATTATTCGCCGGGCAAAGGGTATCTCCTCCAGAGCATCGTGCGTCACATACAGCAGGGCAAATTTCTCTTCTTCCCAAAACCGCCTGACGACAGCGACGAGATCCCGGCGCCCTGCATCATCGAGATTCGTCAAAGGTTCGTCCATGAGGATCAGCGGCCGCTGTGGTGCCAGCGCCCGGGCAAGCGCAACACGCCGTGCCTGGCCACCGGAGAGTTCAGAGGGATACCGTGTGAGCAGGTCGATAATACCGGTGTTGTCTGCAACCAGCGCTAACCGCTCCGCACGTTCGGACGGCCTCAGCACCGCAAGCCCGAACATCACATTCTGACGCACGGTCATGTGCGGCCAGAGGCGGGGCTCCTGAAATACAAAGGCAAGGTTGCGCTGATGGGGGGGAAGAATAAAATCAGGCCGGCTTGCCTGAGATCCCTGCAGCCAGATCTCGCCCGTGTCTGGAACTGTGAGCCCCGCGATAACGCGCAGCAGGGTCGTCTTGCCGCATCCTGAAGGTCCCCGCACGATTACTGCTTCACCCGGGCTGAACTGCAAAGAGACATCGTCGAGGGCAACAGTGCTTCCGAATCTTACCGTGACGTTGCGCACCTCAAACATTGCCAGGCTCCAGAACGATTTTTGCCGCTCTCTGGTTCAGGATAACAGTCAGCAATAAGCCTGAAGCGAGCGCCGGCAATGCCAGCAGCAGGCAAAGAGCTGCCACGTCGCGCGAAGCCCCGTAATGGAGCAGATTATATAACCGCATCATCAGAGTAGCATGTCCCGGGGCGGCAACGAGGAGCGTTGCGCCTAGTTCACCCATCGAGAATGCGAAACAGGTAGCTCCCGAGATCACCAATCCGGGCAGCATGAGAGGCAGGGTCACACGCAGCAAACCATGGAGGCGGCTGTGTGCGAACACGCGCCCGGCCTCGATCAATCCGTTTTCGGCCCGTCGGTGCATGGCAAAAGATATGAATGCCGCAATAGGAAGAAAGCGGGCTGTAGTGGCCCACACAGGCAGAAATTCCTCAAACCAGGACCCAAAGCCGCCTAACTGCAGAATCCCGATACCTATCAGTGGGGCGGGCAATGCAAAGGCCAGACAAGCGAGTATCCACAGGATCGTGGAAACAGGTCCTTTTTTATCCAGTGCCCGTCCTACCGCAAGGCCAAGGAGAACACAGAGAGCAGCAGCGGACAGAGCGACGGCGATGGTGACCCCTATCTCACTGCGGGCGCCCGATGCAGCAATGGCCAAAGACCCGAAAGAACCGGCTGTCGCTGTCATGACTGCCAGGGGGGAAATGAAGTAAAGCAGCAGCACGATGGCGGCGGCGCGGTTTATCTGCATTCCGGATCCCATTGACGCAGATGATGGGTTGCGTGACATGGCCATTGCCTGCACTCGCAGTCCGGTTCTCAATACTGCTGTTAGTGTCGCTGCTATGATCGCTATCAGCGGCGCCGCAGTTAATACCGCGGCAGCAGGATGAATGCCGGTGCTATATGTTGAAAAGATCTCAAGAGCATATACGTTGACAGAAAAAAGTGACGGCACTGCATAATCTGACAGGCTGAGCAGAAAGATCACGCCTGCTCCGGACAGGAGAACCGGCATCGCTAGTCGCACGGCAATTCCTGCCAGCACGGCCGGCTCCGGCCGGTAGATGATACCGGCCTCAAGCAGCCTTGGATCCAGCATGGCAAAACCGGCCCATGCAACGGCGATGGCGACCGGGAGAAAAGAGAGTACCTCAGCGAGGCCTGCGGTTAACCATCCTCCCGGCTGTGCAGCTATCAAGCCATGACGACTGAGCCACTGGCCTGCAGTCATGATTGTTGCCGTCCAATAAATCCCATGGATTGCCGGAGGCACAACGATCAGGGGAGGCAGGATTATGGCGAGCATCCTTTTGCCGGATTTGCTGCGTATGAGTATGACTGCAAGCACTGCGCCAATGACGGCGGTAACTGCTGCCACCAAGGCTGAGAAAAGGACTGAACGGGCGAGAAGTGCCAGTTGCCGGCTGCTGACATAAAAGATCCGGGCTGTGTCTGTATCGGTAACCCAATGAATGGACAGAAGCGGAAGGACCAATCCGATCATGGGGAAAGCGATTATTGCTGAAGCCAGCAGCAGCAGTAATCTATACAGGAAGACTCCCCGCCATGCTGTCTGCAGCCTCAGATTCATACCGGGCCCAGGGTGAAAAGAAAATCAGCGCGAAAATATTTCACGCATCTGCACCATTGCCAGCGGGAGCTGTTTATGGACATCCTGAAGGGTTACGGACATTGTCTTCAACCCCGTTGGAAACATGGCGACGGACTTCAGATCGCCCCGAAGAGACCATTGGCAGGCTCCTGAGAGGATGAGTTTGTTCTCTGTCTCCGCCCGAAGGAGGTAGTTGATGAGTTCTCCGGCTTCCTGTCGGTGCGGCGCACCACGGATGAAAGCGACAGTACCGGGAATAACGAGAGTGCCCCGTCCGTCCTGGTCAGGTGCGATCACATCAACCGGGGCGCCACGCTCTATTGCACCGAGAGCATCATCAGTGTCGGTCAATCCGAACATCCAATGACCGCCGACCACCATATCACGCACAACCGCGTTGCCGTCTACGATGCGAATACCGCGGGCCTTAACGGCGGAGAAAAGATCCCGCGCAGGACCGGCTTTCATAGCAGCGTATAATGCAGCAGCATGAGTTGCCGTTGTGCCGAAGAGCGGCAGGGCCATACCGATCCGATCCGGAGGGTATTTGGGATTGAGAAAGTCCTCAAGTTTCTTCGGGTAGTCCGCCGGTTTCAGCAGGTTCCGGTTGACGAGAAATATACGCGCGCGTCCGCCAAGCCCGAACCAGAAACCGGAAGGGTCCCTGAAGGTCTCAGGCAGTTCAGAGGCTGAAGCCGGCCTGAATGATGCCAGAACCCCTTGCTCCTTCAGGCGCAGGGTCTGGGCGAATTCATTGTTCCAGAAGACGTCAGCACGCGGGTGGTCTTTTTCAGCTATCAGCCTGGTGGTCAGGCCTGTTGTTTTGGCCGCTTCCACATCATACACAGCGCGCACCCTGATCCCTGTTTCTTTTTCGAAGGCCTTCAGGATCGGTTCGGCATAAACCTGGTCCACGGAAACATAGACGACAACCGAACGCTCCCCGGATTTGCATCCTGACAAAAAGGAGATGAAGAGTATGAGAAAGCTGCATATGAATGTCATAAGAACCGGGGTTGACGTTTCGCCAGTGCTGCTGCCACCCCGATATTCTTTTATCATTATTCTGACCATTCTGTCTCTAATAAACCCGTTTCGATCTCTTTTATTTTATCCTGCTGCCTGAACAAAAGTCAGCGTTAGGATTATGAGCGCAAACAACTGAGGATGTCAACCCGGGCGAAAATGTTAGAATCATAAAATGGGGTACCTTTCTTTATCCGGAAAGTCACACAATATTGCCAATAATAACGGCAAAAGGAAGCCGCCTATTCTGATCATATTCGTGTCGGCTATCATAATTATTGCATCTTTAATAACCCTATTGCCGGCTGCAAAAAAGAATCGATCTAAGCGCTGGCAGACAATAAGGCCGCCACATGAAGTATCAGCGATGGTGGGAAAAGGCAATGTCATCTGGGCCGGTGGGCGTGACGGTGTTTATAAAATTGACAAAGATACGGGGGAAATGCTGGCGGAACTTAAGTGCGATATTCCTCTTTCTTATGTTCGTGCTCTGCTCTTTGATCCTTCCGGACTTCTCTGGATAGCTCATTTCTCCGGGTTGAGCTCCTATGACGGAACTGCCTGTAAAACCTACAGTAAGACAGACGGACTTCCGGACGAGAGGGTGAATGCGCTTTACCTTGACCGGTCCGGGAGGCTCTGGATCGGCACGTGGGCAGGTGCAGCCGTTTATGACGGCAAAGGATTCAGTAAGTTTTTGCCCGTGAGCAGGCTTGCGGATGAAATGGTCAATGTAATAATGGAAGACAGCAGCGGGGGGATGTGGTTTGGATCATATACAGCTCCTAACGGCGGTCTCAGTTGCTGCAAAAACGGCCAGTGCAGGCATTTTACCGTAAAGGAAGGTCTTCCCCATAATAATATCACGTCTCTACTAGAGACCGCTGACGGTGAATTGTGGGTCGGCACCGGTTTTGTAGACAAGGGCGGGGCAGTCAGGTTTATAAAGTCTGAGAACGGCTGGTCTTTAGCAGGTTCACTTTCGAAAAATGACGGCCTTGCAGGAAATAAAGTGCGCTATATTTATCAGGACAAAAAAGGAGACGTATGGTATAGTTCAGAGTATGACGGGATTGCAATAAGAAGTAATAAACGGTGGAAGATCGTTACCGTGGATGACGGGCTTTCAGATAATGAGGTAAAGGTAATGCTGGAGGATAGTAATGGCAGCCTCTGGCTTGGGACTCGGGACGGCATTACAAAGATAACCCAAAAAGAACTGGAAGAAATTTCTTTGCGGTGAGGGTGAGAAATGGATTTTAGCGAAGCTGAACAAAGATTCTCATCATTAAAACAGCGGTTGGCGGTGAAGCAGATAACCGAAGAGGAGTTTTCTGCTCAGATAGCTCTTCTGAGGATGCAGGACGGAAGCGGTTCATGGTGGCAGCTCGGTGAAGACGGGAGATGGTTTTTCTGGAACGGGGCTTCCTGGGAGCTGAGAGTACCGCCTGTTGTCAAACCGTCTGTAGTCCCTCCCTCCTTAAGCGTTGCGCAGCCGCAAAAGGGGACTCAGGAGGCGCCGGGAGGCAAAGCCGCTCCAAAGACGCTGGTGCAATTGATCGCCGTGCTGATCCCTGCAGTGATAAAGGCCTGGTTCAAGAACATTCCGCTTATGATCGTCCTGAGCATAGCGATATTTGTTGTCCATACGTTTTCGGTCGTATATCTGAATGAAGGGTTCAGCCGTGACTCATCTCACCCCCTCTTGAGCATGGTGCTCGTCTTAAGAGGTAACTTTCTGCCCGGCATTTTATTCTGGACATTTCTCACCGCTATAGGGACTTCTTTGATGATGCAGATCGTTCATTCGGGGTTCTCCAAGGTCAAAAGCGACATTTCAATGGTTCCCTCGTGGGTAAGGGAATCCCTCAACGGTTCCGGGGCTGCGTCAATGTCAATAGTGCTTGGCTGCGCTGCGGCTTCTTTATTTATGGGTTCTGTTCTTAACAACAGGTTGGTCAGTCTTCAGCTCTGCATTATTATGACGATGTCGCTTATGTCAAGGCAGCAGGGACTGATGGCGGTTGCCATGCCTTTGGCCTGGTCGGATGCCCACAGGCTGCTTAATCGTCCTCAGGGAACTATCTTTAATCCCGCATGGGTAGGGGCATGTCTTTTTGGCGCCCTTGCCGGTTTTGGGTCGGCAGTGATACTGCCGTTTGCGCCTTATCTGGGAGTGATTGGGGCCATCGTGCTTGGGGGTGTTGCAGTAAAAATATTTATGGATCAAAAGAACAGACCATCTGTCGGAATGTTCATGCTTCTCCCGTTCGTGACGCTCCTTTTTGCCTGGATGGCAAAAAAAGCCTACGCAGATGACGGAGGATGGAGAGAAAGTGGAGCTACTTTTGGGGGATGGATAAAAAGTTCCGGAGCTGTTACCGCCGTGGGCATAGGGATCCCCCCGGTAGCAGCTGCGAATGCGGGTGTTGCCATTGGTGTTGTGATAGGATCGGATATTAACATTCCCCCGCTTTCAGCAGATGGTGAGGGTGCCCCTTACAAACCTGCGACTATTTACGGAACAGGCACAGCAGCAGACCCCTTCAGAGATGCAAGTGCCTTTAAGGTCAACAAGGACGGCACGATCAGCGGCTATAAAGAGTCTACAGATGCTCCGATTATTTACGGCGACGGTTCAGCGAGCAACCCCTACAGTGATGTTCAGAAAGACCCCGAGGAGCCAAAACCATCAAATGGATCTGATGACGAAAACAAGCCTCAAAACCCCTCTGACTCTGATGAAAAAGATAGAGAGAAGACCTCCGAAGGAACCGATAAAAAGGAAAAGCCGGTAAAGCCCGACGAGCCGGTAAAGCCCGACGAGCCGGTAAAGCCTGACGAGCCAGCAAAGCCCGACGAGCCAGCAAAGCCTGACGAGCCGGCAAAGCCCGACGAACCGGTAAAGCCCATCGAACCGGTAAAGCCCGTCGAACCTGTAAAGCCCGTCGAACCTGTAAAGCCCGACGAACCTGTAAAGCCCGTCGAACCTGTAAAGCCCGATGAGCCTGTAAAGCCCGATGAGCCTGTAAAGCCCGATGAGCCAGCAAAGCCCGACGAAAAGGATTCCGAAGAAAAAGAGAAAGAAGAAGAAAAGATTGATCCCACTGAAATTCCGGGAAAGGCAGCAGAGGGGCTTAAAGAGTTTGGAGAGAATCTGGATAAGATGAATGAAAATATTAAAACGGCTGGGTCCGAGTTAAAAAAACATTTAACCGACGAGGGCAAGGAAGCCTTCGATAAGATGCAGGATAAGATAGAAAAGCTTTCGGAGAAGATCAAGGAAAAGACAGGCGAGTGGAAGGATTCTGCAGAAGCGGTTCAGGATAAGATTAACCAGATTAAGAGTTTGAAGAAAGAGGTTGAGGAGTCGATAAAAAACATAGAGGATTTTCATAAGCAGACAAAAGACATACAGCTGGACGGCAGAAGCCGCGGTGCTTTGACTGCTGTGCTGGCGGGAGCCGAGTTGACAGGCCGCACCTTTGATTCGGCAATCCGCAAGACCTGCGGCGATACGGTGGCAGACGCCATTGGCGCAAAGAAATTGGGCGAGGATGTTGCAGACGCAGGAGTTAAGACTATAAGGAATGTAAAAAAAGGCGAGAGTATAATACAAGAAGACCCTGAAACGTTTGTAGAGACGTCCGGCGCGGATGCTGTAGAAAAGAAAAAGGCATGGGACGAGGGCACGAAGGAGATCGACGATTACTTTAAGAAAAAGGCTGAGGAAGCGGCTGCGAAGCAGAAAAGGATCGAAAGTTTCCGCCCAGGTCCCGGAGAGAAGCCGGTTTATAAATGGTACGATCCTCGAAACACTCTTCAGAAACAGGGATGGTGGCATTGATCAAGGGAAACCGGATTTCTCCTTTTTATTTAATAAAAGTTGAGATAATATTGGAGCGAAGTCTTCGTAAAAATAGGAGTCGCGTATGACAGGGAATCTTCAAAAGCCGATAACGCAAGAACCTAAGGGCGACCTTTTTGTGATTCTGCAAGAGGCTCTGGCTTTCGATAGGAAATTGACCGAATCCGGAGACCTCTCCAGGCTGCTGCCCGGTCTCTTTGATATTATCAACAGATGCAATCGTATTATGGGCTTGCTCGAAGGCGGAGGGGATGCCTTCCTGGGGGCTCTTTATATCAGGCTGAATGCAGGGGCTTTATATTGCGATGCAGCTGTGCGTCTAGCCCTCTTAAAAAGAGATTCCCCTGAAGCGCAGTTTTGGATAGGCGCTATGATGGAACAGGCAGAAAAGGTTTATGCGGTTACAGCCGCTTCTTCTCCGACATATAGCTCGCAAAAGGCTCTTAAGAGTATTTTAGAGTCCCTGCTGAATTCTGTTTGTGTTACAAGCGACCTTCAAAAGCCTGTTCTATTGGACCTGATTAAGCGCTGTGGAGAGAGTATCGATAAGGGTTTTCTCAGTATCAAGGCCGAAGACGATGCAAGCATGGAGGCACTGACTGCCGGAGTTTTTATGGAGGCCTCGGCTGTGGATTTTAAAAATCCATCTGACAGGCTTGTGTTCCTTCAGTTAGCAACGAGGGCATTTAATGAGGCTGCCTATGGATTTAATAAGGTCGAGAACACAAAGTTTTTTTATAAAGCCGAGGAGGGTCTCAGCCGTCTGGCAGACATGATAGAATCTGCAGCATCCGAGGCAGCTGCGCTTTCAGAGACTCAACCCGAACCCTCAAAAACTTCTCAGGCTACCTCTCCATCAGCCGACTGCGCCAAGTGCAACAAACCCCTGGCACTTAATGCAAAATTCTGTGCAGGGTGCGGAACTCCTGTTGAAAAGGCAACTGCACCTTTGCCTCCCCTGCCCCCTCAGTCGAGGGTCTGTCCCAACTGCAATAAACAACTGGGACCGAATGCGAAATTCTGCGCTGGCTGCGGCAAGCCTGTTTAACAGGCCATTTTGAAAGCAACAATTTCTTTTGCTTTTTAGGCAGGTTGCTGATATTATTAGCCTTATATAAATAGTGCTCCGTCAGGCATCATGACAAAGGAGCCCATGTTTTTCAGGAGGTGGGGTGGCAATATGAAAAGATTTATCCGCGTTCTGTTCAATCCCGCAGTATTGCTCACTGATTCGCTGGAGAAGTTCAACTGGATCTGGTCTTTGGTTGTGCCCGGCATGTCCTACTGCCTGTTCTTTCTGCAGACCGGCATGGATTTCAAAAGGACCGGTCTCGGCTCGGGGGCCGGGACAATTGCCCTCGGCATTATAGGATTGATCTTCGGCGTTTCCATTATACTTGTCCTCTCTTTGCTTACCTGGCTCGTGAGCAGGGGCGTCGGGTGTGAGTGGAGCGCTGCAAGGACAATCAAGGCCTTTTCTTTCAGTTACGGAGCCCCTATTGTTTATATGCTTCTCGGCCTGAGTGCCAGTGTGCTGTTTCAGTGGAAGACGTCTCTGGCCTTTGGCCTGACAGGGGTGCTTTGGTCTATGGGACCGATATATGGTGTCATCCGTCAGATGTTTGGCGGAAAAACAATTGCGGCTGCTCTTGTTGCGTCTTTCGAAGGCGTTCTGCTTTTGTCTTCATGGGCTATAGTTGGTAGCTCATATCTGGAATCATTAAAAATGTGATTACGGATATGGAAACATCCAAAATAGAAAAAATCGGCAATAGCCTGTATGGCATCTTTTCTGCCATAGCAATGGGCCTTATGACGTGGCTCTCAGCGAGCATGGCTGTGAGCATGGGGAAAGCATTGATCATGGCTGTAGCTGCGTGCATAGTGTTTGCCGTGCTCTTCTGGATCGTAAAAATGATTGTTGTCGGTTGCAACACAAAGGCTGCTGAAGCGATGGGGAAAACCGCCGCTTATAAGGCAGTCGATTCCTGTTTTATTCTCGTGCTGCCCTTTGCTGTCATGGCCACGGTTGCTGCAAAGGTCTTTGACTGGAATACCGGATTCGCTTTTGCTTCTGCCGCGATCATGATCGCCATTGGCTCCTGCGGTACGCCTTTTCTGCAAAACGGCGGCGGCTGGCTTGCCGGCATGCTCCTGCCCGGCCTCATCGCCTCGGGCGTGTCAATCGGATATGTGTTGCTTCTCACCAAAGTAGGAGGAGGCGTGTGATAGGGGAAAAAGCAATTAACTTCCCGGTTCTTAAATATGGAATAATTATCGTTGCAGTTGTTTTAATGACGGGGATCTCAGGCAATGTTCATTCGGATACTGGCGGCGTATTTCCTGCTGCCCCCTTCAACGGTCTTCAGATTAATTATACGATCAGCGGGTTGATACTCGATAACCCGAAGGATAGCGATGGCTTTACCAATACCCGCAGTTATTCCATAACCGGAGTTTCCGGCACGGTTGCCGTATCAGGCAATACAGCCCCCTATGTTGCCAAATGCAAGACTGCTTACGGCGACTTCTGGTTTAACACCGAGGTTTTTGTGACTGCGGGAAAAGAGAGCAAAAAGTTTACCATGCCCCCTCCCTGCACAAAGACCGAAGGCGGCCAATATGAAGTGCAACAACCGGCACAAGGCTTTAGCCTCACCGTTGATGTCCCACGAGGCAAAGTCGAGGGTGCCGGGTTTACAATCAAGCAGACTTTTGTCAACCCGCGTTTCGGTGACAGAGGTCTGGTCGTAAGCGGCCATATGGCCGTGTCAGATGCTGCCAAAGAAACAGGCAATAATTCCCCTAAAGGGAAAGACGGATCAAAAAACGTTAACGCAGGCAGCCATGCACCCCCCGGCTTTAATGCAGGCAGTATTCCCGGTCCCGACACTGTTGCCCAGGCTGCAGCAGGAGTGATAATTCCCGGACTCGTCAGCATTCTGATCAGCTTGATAGGAGGAGCGGGCGGGGGTGGTTCAGGTCCTGCTGTCACAACTCCATCACCCGAGACACCTCCTGATATTGATTACACCTACCCGGATGGGAAGCGCACGGTGCTCGTTTACGATCCGAAGCATGGGGGCTACATCAACCAACTGACCGGCGGGATGGTGAACGCCGGAGACATCGAAGGCTGGAAACAAAAAAATGAAGAGATTCAGAATAGAGTTGATGATTACCACAAACGCAATGCCGAACTTGATGCAACGCACCAGGATGCGCAGAGCCAGGCGATTCAGGCGATCCAGGACCAGGCTGCAGCCCGCGAGAAGCTGAACCAAAACCTGTCGGCAATAGAACGCAACATTCTTTTCGGCGATGGACCTGCCGCGCACCTTATTAAGCCTTCCGGCGAACCCGGTAACATCCTCGATAACATTAAGGAACTGCGTAACCAGCTAAATGATCGGAAAACATTCGATGCCGAAAAGTTCAAGCGCGTCAGGAAACTTTACGAGGATGCCTCTTCCGGCAATATACTCACAGAGCAGCAAATGCCAACGAGCAAGACGCTGGAGCGTGAAATCATTGCAGAAACAATCAACAGCACGGTGAAAGAGTTTGTGACCGGCCAAAAAGCAGACGGATCGACCTCCTGGCTCGGAGTCGGAGGGCGCATTTTGACAGCTGCGGTCACTGGCGGTGCCTCTGAGGTCATACTCACACCAGCGGCAACACTCGACAAGATGAAGCAATACGTGAACAATGGCGGAGACTCTACTTTAGGGGCATTTACGCATGCTACCACAGAAGTCATCAAAGGAGAAGTGATTAGTGTGGCCGGAGGGGTTGTGATGAAGGCTGCTACCAGCGCAAGCAAGGCGATTGGCAATGCTCTGAGTTCGACGGGCAAACGAGTGCAGGGCGCCATCGATAAGATCGAAAACTCGCTCTCGACTGGTGGAAAGACCGTTTCCCGGAAAATGCCAACCGGTGGCGTCAAACCTTCTCCTCTTGGCAATCCATTGTCAGCCGATGGAGTTGCACGTGCTAAAGCACGTGCCGCTCAAACAGGGAATGGAAAGTATACGATTAAAACTGACCCTAAAATTGATGTTAGCAAGAACCTGGAGGGGATAAACACGCAGCAGCAGAAACATGTCAATATGGTTGGAGATAAGCATAATGTTTTGATCGATGTACGCCCAACCACCAAGAATGCTCCAGATCTCATTAGAAAAGGCATTGCTGAGCCAAAGATTCCGGATGTCAAGTCCAAAACCATTAACTGGGCTGATAAACATTTGGGAGCGCCTAAGGATGGTGAGGGATTTGCGGGGTATTTCTATCCCAAGAAGCCGGATCCAACAAAACTGGCCCAGCAAGGACTGAAGCCCGGCGAAGTGAAGGATGTTATGAAACGCTATGGTGAACGGATGCAGGAATATAAAGACCAGTATGTACACATGCAAGACTTGCAGCGCAAGGGCACGGTGACTGTAAAAGATGGCATGGTCTACTCAAAAAATGGTAAGCCCTTCACCGGTGATCAGGACATTTTCGAGATCCGTGATGTGCACACCGGCAAACCTTTACCCCGCTATCAGGTCGATCCCAAAGGGAATGTCATACTGGACGATAAAGGCATTCCAAAGCTCAACCCTGTGCGTGAACAGATCATTAAGGACCTTTCGCAACCGCCATTTAATGCACAACACGGGTCGCACATGGATTGGAAATACGACCACCTGTCCAGGAAGGTCCATCCTGGAGCCCCCACAGGCGCAAACAGTGATTATAATATGGGACAAACTGTGGATCAAGGTGTGCTTAACAAGCATCGGCAGAGTGGTGGTGGGGAGCCACTACTGACCTTCGGCGGGAACCAACCTCCGAGCGGTTCCTTTTTTGAGGGAGAGAGGTAGATCGCCATGGCCTTTACTATTAATGAAAGACGCAAACTGCTTGACGAATACTTTAAAATTCTGCAAATCATCAGTGATGAAGCTGCCGGGTCTATCGGTTCAGCGCCAAGCGTTGTCAGCGACAGTCACATTAGCAGACTGTTGGATGTTGTACACCTGTATGAGGCAGGTCTGCCACGGATACCTATTTCACGCTGCCCTTTGACAGGTGAACTGGTTATGCATACGTTCGATCCTTATGGTCTTGACGGGTTATGGTGGAACTACGAAGCCCCGGTCCGTCCTCTTATAGAGCGTTTCGTCACCTGTCTGGTCGCAACCGGTGCCGTGCATCTCGCTCCAGAAGTTGAGTGCTTCCCGTTCCTGTGCAAACCCGGGCCCGGAGTTCCCTACGTGTATCCGAAACTGTTGAGCATCGACGGCATTTACGGCGTGGTCCACAAAAGGCCCGTCGGTCAGCACATGGCTTATTCGATTCTCTACTACTCCGCTGAGCCGATCACCGGCGTCGAAATGCCGAACTCCTGGGGTACCAACACCTACTGGGATGATTCTGACGGCAAACCCGGTTGGTACACATCGCCGGACAATCCGGAAGAATGGGACTTCAATCTGCGGCCCTGGGTTCAGTCCGGCAAGCTGCTATGGATTGCGCCCGAAGACGCACAGATGCAACTACGATCCGATCTGAATGAATGTCCCTACTTCGACATTCGAGGAGAAAGACAGCTTCAACGAATTGCCCGCGGCATGGTGTGGCTGGACACCCAAGACCTAAAATTAGTGGAGGGCCCATGAACAAGCTTGAAAAGAAACCTGACATGATAACCGTGCAAAGATCGCTTGCCGGAGCGCTGATTCGTCACCTTCAGTTGCCGGTTGGCGTTTTTGGTGCGGCCTTAATTAAGATTCCAGAGGACATGGCATATATAGCATCGGTAGTTCAAGGGTGGAACTCGCTCAAACCTGAAGACCGTTTGTCTCGCACACTCCTCGAAACCCTTGCTGCACCAACACTGGTCGCTGACCTTCGGGTGATGTTAGGACAGACCTCGCTTATCAGGGTTTCGGCGTTGGCCGGAGGAATCGAGCCTCATGCTCCCTGGTTGCTAGCCGGATACCACGAGGATAAGGACGAATTCCAGGTCAGCCAACTCGAGGGCAGAGAAGAATTACTCAATACGCTGTATGCCTGGATCGAAGCAGACGCCGGGATTTTTGTGCCCGAGATGAAATTTGAGGTTTCTACTGCCGAATATGCCGTGTTGCTCGCAATTGTTGACCTTTATAGCCGCGCCCACTATTCAGCCTTTATCACACACACGGTCGTAGCTGATGAATTTACGGTGGCTGATATTGTTAAGTCATATCAAGAGGCTGTGAACATTCCTGATCCGCGTTGGCTCCTTTCTTTCTGTGCTCCGCTTCTGCCGGATGAGGCATCTGCGCTTCAGGCCGAACAAGTGAAGCAGTGCCTGGCAGGTCTAACGGGGAAAGGTCTTCTGCAGGCTGCGCCATCCAACGCACTATCATTCACGGTGCCGGGCCTTTTTCTGGCCGAATCCTTTCATCGGCGTAATTGCCTTGTGGGATTAAGCGTTGCCGGTGCTGATGAAACTGGCATGATCGGATCACATGCTGGTTTGTTCATCCGAAGCGACGATCCCCTGTGGTACTGCGATATTGGATCAGACAATAAGGTTACCGTACTTGGGGTAGACATGAATCTGGTTCGGCAGATCCTTGAAGATTTGCTGACGCCTTTGGCAGTGCCTCCTCTCGAATCGAAACTTAAAACGCCTCAGACTGTCCTGCTGCAGCCAGGCCCGGGTACACCGCCCCTGCCGCCTTCAAAGTTGTCTGCGGCAGTAGCATGTGTAAAGTGCGGTTTTATCATTGTCAAAGATGATGCCTTTTGCGGAAAGTGCGGGGAGCCTGTTAAGAAGGTTATTGCCCCGCCGCCTCCCTTGCCTCCTCAGACCAAGGTTTGTTCCCGATGTAACAAACCCCTGGCGCTGAATGCTAAATTCTGTGAAGGATGCGGAACTCCTGTTGAAAAGGCAGTTGCCCCCCCTCCACCTCCCTTGCCACCACAGTTTAAGGTTTGTTCACACTGCAATAAAAAACTGGGACCGAATGCGAAATTCTGCGCCGGATGCGGTAACCCGGTTTGAGAAGCTGTTTTAAATAATGAAATCTGTTGCCGGGGGGACGGCTGGCAAATTCTGTATCCACTAAGGAGGTAACGTTAAGTGAGTCAGCCAGTACAATCTTGTAAAAAATGTGGTGAGCTTTTAGCGCGTGATGCGGGTTTTTGCGGAAAATGCGGCTGTTCTTCTGGAGAGCTTCCCGAAGTGACTGGGGACCTGAAGGAAGTTCAAGCTTCTCAGTCGCCTCAGAGTCAAAATGTATATAACAAGCGTGCTTCAAGGATTCGGAATAGAAATATGCGATATATACTCAGTACGCTGGCAATTGTTGTCGTACTGATACTAGTCGTTTCTAGTTTTTTTTCAAAGGAAGCTTTAAGGTTTGTCGTTCCGTTATTGATAGGATCATTATGGTTCGTGCTTTTCTATTATGGTATTAAATACATTTACTGCGGCATATTTCGACCTGAATTCAGACCCGAATTTGATCAGAGCAAGCTTTCAAATACAATCTTATCCGGGATGCTTGAATGGCTGAGCTCAATGTTTGGCCCGGTCGTATACAGGATATTCAATCTTCTTCTGGGATTTTTTTCGTTGTCTATGGCCATCTTCCTTGCATATGTATTGTGGGATGGCGGAATGCCGTCCATGACCCTTACCAACGTATACTGAGGTCTATAAGGCCTATCGTGGGAGCTACGGTGTTTATGAGCGGAGGCAAAGCAGACGTAAAATTTCGTGATATCAGGCGTCTGCCGACAATACAATATAATTAAGCAGAATAAGGCCGATATCGGAGCTGAACAAAAGTGAATTTAAGCCAACTAGTCTCTCGTGTTGTTTTAATAGTTGTATTATTTCAAGCAGTTCTCGCCCTTTGTCAAAACACCGATGGAGGAGATTCAAATAAGAGCAATTTCACCACCTCCATAAGCTTCATGAGTGATACGCAGTCGCCCATGAAGGCCGAAACGCTTTGGCTGAAATATACTGACAATGATACTGCAACCGACAGGATCTTTTCTGCTGTGGCGCTTGAGAGAAATACAGCGGCAGTCTTTCATCTTGGTGATATCGCTGCAATTGGATCAAACACTGGCCAGTGGAAAGATGTTGAAAAACTACGGGCAAAACTGAAAGAGGCAAAGCTGCCGCTTTATCCAATCCCGGGCAATCATGATTACATGATCTCTCCGGAAAAGGGGATGACAAATTTTCGCAGGATATTCCCTGAAGTAAAAACGACGTGGTACGAAGTCAGGGTCGGATCGGTATCCATAATCCTGCTTGATTCAAATTTTACCAATCTGAGCGATGAAGAGCTTTCTCAACAGCAACTGTGGTATGAAGAACAACTCTTCCGGCTTGATAATGATCCGTCCGTCAAGGCCGTTATCGTCGCATGTCATCATCCGGCATATACCAACAGCAAGATCGTTCAGGCATCATCGGATGTGCAAAAGGAGTTTGTGCCTTTGTTTAATAAATACCGCAAGTGCAGGTTGTTTATCAGCGGCCACTCCCACGCCTTTGAGCACTTTCGGCAGCAGGGGAGGGATTTTCTTGTTATCGGGGGAGGCGGTGGTCTGCTTCATACCTTGCGAACGGGTGATGAGCAAATATGGGATGATCTGTTCCCTGAAAAAACAGCCCGGCGTTTTTTCCATTATATAACATGTGAAATTCAGGAGGCGGGTATTCAGGTGAGTGTAAGAAGGCTTATGCCTGACCAGTCCGGGTTTGAAACTCCGTATGCTTTTCTGGTCCCTTGGGAGAGGAAATGATGAGGTTACTGTCTTTGATATTTCTGCTGCGTGCGGTATCTGATTCTTCGGCATTCGCGAATGACAATAAACAGATCGAAGAGATCTCCTGCAAGGTAACGCAGCTTGCAGAGATGGTGTTTTTATGACCCAGAAAGCTATAGTGCTGATTTTCCTTTTATTTTGTTTAAGCATACCGCATTTTTCTGCTTTTGCCTCTGACAAGGGTCAGGAGAAAAATGATGGAAAAGGGGATGGGGCGTCTTTACCGGGGATTGAGAGGCTTTTATTCCAGACAAACACCACCGCCAGGGTTTATGACAAGCCTTCTCAAAAAACATATTTTGGCCTTAACAGCCCGACCCGTATTACCAAAATCAGCACCTATCACTGGAATGAAGGGAAAGGAGTCGAACCCGGCACAATCGGTTTGATGGATGTTTTTAGGGGACGGACTATAGGCACCTGGAATGTCACCGCCACGAAAAGCATGTTCGACTTAACCCCCGGGGCAGCATGGCCCGTACAAGGTGACGGACCTCCTTATCGTTATTGGATTGTCCAGCCTGATGTGGACCTTCCAGCGGGCACCTATGAGATACTGGATTCGAATCCATCCACCTGGTCACAGAATGTCGAGACGAACAATAGAGGGGTTGCGTGGGTTTATGGTATTTCCCAAAACGATATCACGGATGGCGCCTATAATGACCTCTCAGACAAGGCAAAAGCAAAAGGATATTACAAACAGGGGGATGCTTATCTGCAGGCGGGGAAATACAAAGAAGCTGTGACAGAGTTTACTAAGGCCCTGGAACTTAATTCACTGTATGCCGAAGCTTATCTTGGACGCGGAGATGCTTACTCCGGCCTTGAAAATGCGACGGAGGCAATCGGGGATTACACCAACTATCTGGAATTAAACACAAAAGATACTTTCGGTTACCTGAAGCGTGCTGCTGCCTTTAGCTTTGCAGGTTATTTTCAAAAGGCTATTGAGGATTTGGACAAGGTACTTGCGGAATTCCCAAAAGAAGCCAATCTCTATTATCAGCGCGGAACTTACTATGAGGCGCTGGGCAAAAAAGAACTGGCTGTTGAGGATTACACGACTGCCGCAAGGCTTGGGTACGGACCTGCCCTGGCAGAATTGGAATCTCGGGGTGTTACGTGGTAACGGAATCCGTCGGGTATTCCCGTTAATATGTTTTAACCAGAGCTCCTTATCGCTCTTGGTTGTCGATGTAATACTTCTATTAAAAACAAAGGGTGTTACCTGAGATTGTTTATTGATGACTTCTCGGTCTCATGCTTGATCTTAGCAGCATTTGATGCTGCTTGTTGCTGTCTTATTTTATCATTCATCTCCTTCTGCTTATCCTTTACCCCTTTTTTCGATTTCTTGGTGTTGCTTTTCATGGTTTTGCCTGATGTTGTTTTGTCAGCAGATGGGGTTATCGCATTTTGTACATCCTCAGCTGCAAAAGATATTGATGAAAAACATACAAGTGATAAGCTTAATAAAAACGTGATAAATCTTTTCATAATTCTCCTTATTAACAGACAAGAAATTGCTTTTTCAGCATGAAAGTAAGGTAGCACGAAAATGGGGAGCTTGTCTATATAAAAAGACGCTTTTATGGTTTAAATGCCACACAGGTCTCAGCGTTACAGGCCGCCGCTTCCATAGGCTGAGCTACCTGCTTATGAGTCGATAAATACGACGCTGAGTGTGGTACACTGATGGGGGCGGGTTAAGAGAGGAATTTGGTAAATAATAGCTTATAAAGTGATCGCATACCAGGTAATTATTGTTTCTTAAGGAGGTAATGATACGTGGATCAGCCTGCAGGATTTTGTGAAAAATGTGGTTCGCCGTTGACACCTGATTCACGGTTTTGTGAGAAGTGCGGTAACTCCGTTGGGCCGCAACCCGCAGAGCCAGTTTTAAAAGAGGATTTTCAGGTCTCCTCACCCCCGCCTCCTCAGAACCTGCAGCCTCCTGAGCAGGTCAAGCAGGCGGCGCCAAAGAAAACGATGAAATATCTGATCGGCGGAGGCGTTGCTGTCGCACTTATCCTGGCGGCAGGGATAATCATTCCCTATTTCCTTCCGACAAAGTCCCCTCAGGATATTCAGAAGCAGCAGACTGGCACAACATCGACGCAGCCAGAAGCAGCCAAGCCCGAAACTGCAAAGACTGAAACAACCACCTCGAAGCCTGCTCAGGCTGAGACTCAGGCTGCAAAGACCGAAACAGCACCCCCTGCTCCTGCGCAGGAGCAGGCCTCATCTTCCCCAAAGGAAAGCTTATCAAGGAACGACGCCAGGGCAGAGCAATCCTTTAACGACGGTAAAGAGTTAATGAAGCAGGAAAACTACTCTGAGGCCATCAAATCCTATTCGAAGGCGATTGAGTTGAAGCCCGCTTATGTTGAGGCATTTAATAACAGAGGTCTTTCCTATTATAAGCAAAAAGAATATGAGCGCGCGATACAGGATTATACCAGGGCGATTGCATTGAGATCAGATTATGCCAAGGGATACAACAACCGCGGCAACGTATATCTTGACCAAAAAGAATATGACCGTGCGATACAGGATTACACCAAAGCGATCGCCCTGAAATCAGATTATGCCTTTCCATATAATAACCGGGGTCTGGCCAAACAGAGAAAAGGCGATTATGATGGCGCGCTTCAGGATTTTAAACACGCCCTTGAGATCGACCCTGCGTATGACCAGGCAAGACAGCATCTCGAGAAATTAAGAATGAAGCTGCGGGACGATGGCACCGCGCGCGGCCCGGAAAGCCAGTCTCCCGGCAGGCCAATCACAAAAACATTCAATAATCCGGCCTATAAAGGCTATAGGCTCGACTGGTGTCTTAACTGGGCTGCTCATTGCGGGAAGCCGGCTGCAGACCGCTTCTGTCAGGCAAGCGGATATTCAGAGGCAATAAAATGGCAGATGGCCGAGGATATTGGGGGTAAGTCACCGACATATGTTCTGGGTGACAGGAAGATTTGCGATGGGGAGTTCTGTGATGGTTTTACAATCATAGTCTGCGGCAAATAGAATATATATTTTGCGGGAGCAGCAACTATCCTGAGCTTTGCGTCACTGTTTTTTCTAACCCCGCTGCTGTGCTGCGCGCGGGGGAAGCAGCACGACTTTAGCGGATATACTTAATCCGGGGTCCCGCTCTCTTTTTTCTGGCCGCTGCCGGTATTGAGCTTTTCCCACCGGTACCAGAAGGTCTTATAGCTCATACCGAGAAGCTTCGATGCCTTTGCCACGACATTGTTCGATTTCGCCATCGCTTTTTTCAGGAGCTTTTCCTCGAGTTCATCAAAATTGATGCCCTCGTCAGGGATTTCGAATTCAAGGACATCGGCAGGGTAGAGCGACCTGAGCTCGCCCTTGATGTCCTTCAGGCTGATGACATTGCCCTCGCACATGAGCACGGCCCTTTCAACGACGGACTCGAGCTGACGGATGTTCCCGGGCCAGCTGTATTCGGTGAGCTCGCGGAGGGTCGGCGCGTCGATATTCCGTATCCTCCTGCCGAACTCGGTGCTGTATTTTTTTGCAAAGAAATCGGCCAGATCGGGGATGTCGCTGCGCCTCTCCCGCAGGGGAGGGAGCTCGATCGTGACGACCTTCAGCCGGTAATACAGGTCTTCCCTGAATGCGCCCCTGACCAGTTCCTTTTCCAGGTCCTTGTTCGTTGCCGCAATGATCCTGACATCGACCTTGATCGATTCCTTGCCTCCGAGCCGCCGCACCTCCTTGTCCTGGAGGACCCGCAGCAGCTTGGCCTGCATGAGCTGCGGCATGTCCCCTATCTCATCAAGGAAAAGGGTCCCGCTGTTCGTCGCCTCGAAAAGCCCGGCCTTCCGGGACGTGGCCCCGGTGAATGCCCCTGGTTCGTATCCGAAGAGCTCGCTCTCGAAGAGACTCTCGGGGATGGCAGAGCAGTTCATGGCGGTGAAGGGCTTTGTCCTCCTGGGGCTGTTGTAATGTATGGCCCGGGCAACCAGCTCCTTGCCTGTCCCGCTTTCTCCCCGGACCAGCACGGTCGCGGAACTTGTGGAGACCTTTTTCAGTATGTCGATCGCCTCCTTCATCTTCTCGGACTTTCCGACAATGCCCTCGATCCTGAAACGGTCGTAGAGTTCCTTGCGGAGCTGGGTGTTCTGCAGCAGCAGCTCGGCCCTCTCCAGGGCCCTCCGGACGGTCAGGACCAGTGAGCTCTTGTCGAGCGGCTTGGTGAGGTAGTCAAAGGCCCCTTTCTTTATGGCATCCACCGCGGAAGAAATGGTCCCGTGGGCCGTCATGATGATCATGGACGGCTCGACCGGCTCGCGCGGGACAGCCTCGATAAGCTCTATTCCGTCCATCCCCTCCATCTTCAGGTCCGTCAGGATCACCTCGGGATGATATTTATTGATCAGGGTCAACGCCTCTTCGCCCGATGAGGCGGTGTATGTCTCATAGCCTTCATCATCAAGGATCGTCTTGAGGATGTCCCTTTGAAGCGGTTCGTCGTCTACGACAAGTATGACTGACATCTATTCCTCCTTGTCCATGGGCAGGAGCATGGTGACGGTGCTGCCTTTGCCCCTCTGGCTCCTGAAATCGACACTGCCTTTATGCTCCTCGATGACCCTTTTGGTTATCGCCAGCCCCAGTCCGAGTCCCTTGATCTTGGTCGTGAAGAACGGATCGAATATCTTTCCGATGAGCTCGTCGGATATGCCGGTCCCGGTGTCCTGCACCGAGATCTCGAACATGTCGCCGGTACGGGCGGTCCGTATGGTCAGGGTGCCGCCCTCAGGCATCGCCTGAAAGGCGTTCAGGATCACATTGTAGAGGCAGGTCTTAATGAACTCGGGGTCGATCATCAGTTCAGGGAGCACCTCAAAATCCTTGATGATCTCGATGCCGTCCTTCTGCGCCCGTGCCATGACGAGGCTCAGGATATCTTCGAAGAGGCCCCCGATGTCGGTCTTCTGCTTGCTGAACTCAAGCGGCCTGCTGTATTCGAGGAAGCTTTCGGCAAATTTGCTCACCCGCTGGATCTCTTTTTTTATATTGAGTATCAGGGCGTCGAAGGCGTCCGAATGTTCATTGAGGGCCGGCCGGTATTTTTCCTGCATGTGGTCGATCGAGAGGCTTATGAAATTAAGCGGGTTTCTGATCTCGTGCGCGATGGAGCGTGAGAACTGGCCTACGCCGGCGAGATGCTCCGCCTTTCTGAGCCGCTCTTCGAGTTCCCGCTCCTCTCTCAGCTTGCTGACCATAAAATTAAAGCTCTGGGTGAGTTCCCCTATCTCGTCCTTGCGCTCGGTCTTGAGTTCGTGGTCCAGGTCCCCGCCGGCAACTGCCCGGGCGGCCTCAACGACCTCCTCTATCGGCTTCGTATATTTCCCGGCAAGGTAGACGATGAAGAGGATACCGATCCCGAATACAAAGAGGGCGGCAAGGATCCTCTGAAGAAGTCTCTTCTGCATGAAGGTCGAAAAATCCTCGGTGTTGATGGTCAGGTGTATATACCCGTAGTGTTTTTCCCCGGCTATGACAGGGATGATGACATTGTATGCATGGCCTTCACCGGTCACGGGCTCGCCGAGCTCTGCCTTGAAGATCAGTTCCTTTTTCTTCGTGGTTATCCACTTGCCGATGTTCTTGGGATTCGTGCTGGATATGATCTTGTCAGAATTGCTGATGATCGAAAGCTCCTTGACCCCTTTTGTATTAAGTTTGTTCAGATAGTTCTGGAGCCTCTTTTCATCCGTTGCCCCGCTGCTGGTGACCTCTTCGACGCCCACCTGGATCGCCTTTGAGAGCTCTGCTGTCTGCTTCTCGAATTCGTCATACATGGCCCTCTCTGTCTGTGAATAGAGGAGGATATAGACGGACATGAGGCTGATGCTCAGAAAAAGCATCATCAGGGTGAGTTTTGTCTTCAGGGAGAGCTTCTGGAAGTAGTCTTTGATCAGCGTCTTGCCGGGCTTCATCGTTTATTGTATCTTATCGGCACACAACGAGGTCAAATGAATGTGCTGGCAGGTCAGACACGAGGGGTCCCGCTACCGCTTCCGTGCTTGTCTTCGTCCGGTCCTCTGAGCCGGACTCATCGCCTTATCCCCGGCCTGACCCTGGGACGATCTTATTGCAGCGTTCCTGTGAGAAGGCCGGCGCATGTCCCTGATCAGGTCGTCCGCCCTTTCCTTTATAACGACGGCCTTGTCGGCAGCTGCAAGATAATCTTCCCTCTCCATAAGCTTCTGAAAGTCCGACAGGGAGACCTCCAGGGAGCCGAGGGTGATAGTATGTGAAGGTGCTGACGGGCCTGACCGCCTGGCCTCGTCAAAGCGGGACCTGGCCGCGTCTCCGGCGGCAGAGGCCCTGATCCTGGCCTCGTTCTTTTTAGCAGAAAGGTCTGCCTTAAGTGCATAGGTATCGGTCTTTGCCTTTTCGAGCAGCTCCTTTGCCGGCTTATAATCCCTGAGATACCTGGCGTTCTGGGCTGCTATCTCGTGCTCGGCAGTGGTAA
Organism: Nitrospirota bacterium; assembly: GCA_004321925.1. GTDB lineage: Bacteria > Nitrospirota > Thermodesulfovibrionia > Thermodesulfovibrionales > UBA6898 > PALSA-1316. Next base: position 35,911 of record SCQH01000002.1, read on the forward strand.
GGGCCTCATGGATACGCTGGGCTTCCGCCGGGGCATAAAAAAGCGCACCTTCGGCCACGGCTGAATCAAAGGCTGCATGGGCCGCCGCCATCTCTTTGGAGGGTGGCCGGGAACAGCCGAAGACAAGGACTGTCAGGAGCAGGAGCGTGATGCCAGTCAGGGTACTGAATCTGTACAAAAGGTCTCTCATATCACCTGTTTTCCGGTTGCGTTTGAAAGTCAAAAAAGGAATACCTCCCCGGGCATAGTCGCCTAGCCCCGCGGGAGGTATTCATAGTGCTGCAGAGAATTAATAACCTGCTGACTTCTTGGCAGGCTTGGCTGCAGGAGCTGCAGGGGCTGCTGCGGGTGCTGCTGCAGGAGCGTCCTTCTTGGCAGGAGCTGCCTCCTTGACTGCAGGAGCTGCCTCCTTCTTAGCGTCCTTCTTCTCAGCTGCCTTCTTCGGAGCAGGCATGATGGTTACGCTCTTGGCGGTGTTCTTGCCATCAGCCTCTGTGTAGACAACCTTAACCTTGTCGCCGGCCTTTACGTCAGCGATGGTCTTGCCCTTAGGCATGAACTTTGTCTTATCGTCAGCTGCGACGGTAACATCACCCTTCTTTGCCTTGACGGTAATGGTGTTAGCCTTGGCATCGACAGCGGTAACCTCGCCGGTTGCCTGCTTGGGAGCAGACTTCTTGGCGGGCTTGGCATCCTTCTTCACATCGGCCTTCTTGTCAGCTGCAGCGTCCTTGGCAGGAGCTGCCTCCTTCTTTGCAGGTGCAGGAGCTGCCTCCTTCTTAACGTCAGCTGCAAAAGTAACTGAAGTGACTGCGAATACGAATATCAGTGTGAGTAAAATTGCGATGATCTTCTTCATTGTGTTCACCTCCTTCCATTTTGTTAGTTAAGCGGTTCTTTCGCTTCCGGATGTAATAACATACAATAATCATGCCAGCAGGAATATGAGGAAGAAGCGAGAGGTCCGGCAGGACATATTTCTCATTTGAGAAATCCAGTCCTTTTTTAAGGATGAAAAACCTATTTAAAACAAGCCCAGTTCCCGGCCGTAGGAGCCGAACAGCTCAAGCCCTTTTCTATGCGTATCGGTCAGGTCATACGATATCGATCGCCAGTAGGAGATGAGGCTCTCCTCTGAAAGCAGGTGCCTGAGCGGCGAATGGGCGGCAATGAGGTCCAGTTGTCCCAGGGCAGAGGCCTTGCTCCTGTCGAGGTCACTTCTCAGCCGGCCGAGCAGTTCCGGATGCTCCTCCGCAAGCTCCCTGCGTGCGATCCAGAGGGCAAAGACAGAGGGCAGACCCGTATTCTTATACCAGAGGTCCCCAAGGTCATAGACCAGAAGCTCCGGCCACTGAAAGGCCTCCCGCAACGCGTCATCACCTATCAGCAGACAGGCCTCATGTGAGCGCAGGGCCTCTTCCAGGGGGGATGACGTAGGCTGAAGCCTGCAGTCGGTCTCATAGAATTTCCTCAGAATTATCGTCAGAAGGGCGACGGAGGTCTCTGACTGGGAGGAGGTGAGGATCGTCAGGCCTTCAAGCGCCTCTATCGGTCTTTTGCTGAAGAGGAGGATACTGCCGACAGGGCCGGCTGAGCTTATGGAATGGCCCTCGATGAGGGTGTACCGGCCTCTCGACCGCAGATATTCAATGGAGGACGAAGGACTGACATCGACCTCACCCATTCTTAACCTGCGGTTCAGCTCTGAGGGGACGCCTTCAATGAATTCATAGCCTGAGCAGTCTGCTTCCTTCCTCAGCATATAGAATATCGGGAAAAGGTTTGCGTAGGGTATCTCTCCGATCCTGAGCTTCATCCCTTCTGCCCTGTCAACCCTTGATAACGCCCATTGGCCTCAGCCGGGCGACCTTTGTTGATATCCCTGCCCGCTGCACAACGTCAACGACCGAGGCTACGTCCTTGTAGGCCTCGCTCATCTCTTCGGCGAGCGTCTCCCTGCCTGCCGCCCTCACGATGATGCCCTGGTCTTCAAGTTCACGCCATATGGCCCTGCCTTTGGCCTTCCTGATCGCCTGGTGGCGGGACATCAGCCGGCCGGCGCCGTGGCAGGTGGAGCCGAAGGTCTCCTGCATTGCCTTTTCCGTACCGAGCAGCAGATACGAGGCCCTGCCCATGTCTCCGGGTATCAGCACGGGCTGGCCCAGTCCCCTGTATGCGGCCGGGAGCTCAGGATGACCTGGCGGAAAGGCACGGGTGGCGCCTTTGCGGTGCACGAGTAATTTCATCTTTTTGCCGCCGACCGTATGGTCTTCGACCTTGGCGATATTATGGGCAACGTCATAGATGAGGGACATACCGAGGTCGGCAGGTGATGAGCCGAAGAACTTCATGAAAGACTCCCGGGTCCAGCTCATGATGCACTGCCTGTTGGCCCAGGCATAGTTTGCCGCGCAGCGCATTGCGCAGAGGTATTCCCGGGCCTCGGGACTGTTGAAGGGCGCGCTCGCAAGCTCACGGTCGTACAGCTCGATCCGGTATTTGCCTGCTGCCCGCTCCATCACCTCGAGGAAGTCGGTGCAGACCTGGTGGCCGAAGCCGCGGGAACCGGTATGGATCATGACCGTGACCTGCCCCTCAAAGATGCCGAGGACGTCTGCGGCCTTCGGGTCGAATATCCGGTCCACATACTGCAGCTCCAGAAAATGATTGCCGGCGCCGAGGGTCCCCTGCTGCGACCTTCCTCTTTCGTATGCCTTACTGCTGATCACCGAGGGGTCTGCCCCGTCGAGACAGCCGCCTGATTCCGTTTTTTCAAGGTCAGAGGCATCTCCCAGGCCGCTTTCGACCGCCCAGCGGGCGCCTTTGAGTAGTACCTTTTTCTCATCGTCGGGCCCGAGGCGTATCCTGCCCTTTGAGCCGACGCCCGAGGGTATCTCATTATAGAGGACGCTGACCAGTTCCTTCAGTCTCGGGGTCACGTCCTGCTTCATGAGATTGCTCCTGAGGAGCCTTACGCCGCAGTTGATGTCATAGCCCACCCCTCCGGGAGAGACGACCCCATCCTGAAGATCGAAGGCTGCCACGCCGCCGATCGTGAAGCCGTAACCGGTGTGAACGTCGGGCATGGCATAGGAGGCACGTATGATCCCGGGCAGGCAGGCGACATTGGCAACCTGCTCGATCGCCCGATCCTCGATGTCCTTCTCAATGAGAGCGTCGGCATAGATGATCCCCGGGACGAGCATCCCCTTTTTGTAGTCAATGGGGACCTCAAGCCTTGTTTCGTCTATCCGTCTGAGCTTTTGCAATGACATAGCGGTTATGTGTCGAAAATTATATCTGCCTGACAGGTCCCGTTCTCCTGAACGATCTTCAGCCGGTGCCAGGTGGCCGCCTTCACGAGAAGCCTCTGTTCATGCCGTGAGGCATCGAACTCCTCCCCGGTGAGAGACGCCTCGATCCTGAACCCTGACGGATCGTCCGCCGGCAGGACCGGGACCCGCAGCTCGCGTATCGTTATCTCTTTTGCGATGAACCCGTGGGCGTCTATCCTGAAGATAAGCTCGTTGAGCCAGGAGACGAGCAGTCCCTCCAGTGTGCCGGCCTCTGCCTCCAGTTCCACCGATCGCAGCGTCCTGATGCGGCTGACATCAGTGACCAGGTCATAGAGCCCTGCTGCCGCGTTCGCAAAGAGCATGGCCAGGTCTCTTCCAAAGACGCGCAGGCCCGCATCCCCGGAGACGTCAAGGACCTCAAAGGGCCTCATCGGCATCCATTACGGCAAAGGACAGGCTAGGGCTTCCAGGTCTCGACGAACTTTCCGTTTTTCGTTACCCAGACAACATAGGGCGGGGCGGTCACATCTCCGTTTTCGTTGAGCTTGATCTTGCCCATCGCACCATTGAATTCCGTCGAGTGGAGCTTCCCGATCACCGTCTTGCCGTCCGTGGTATTGGCGTCCCGGATAGCGGTGAACATGATATTTGCGGCATCGAAGGCATAGATCGAGTAAGGTCCTTCCTTGCCGAACTTCGCATTATACTTAGTTATAAAATCCTTCGCGTCAGGGATGTTATTGGGGTCAGGGGTGAAGGTGAGGAAGGTCCCCTCGGCAGCCTGGTCACCCGCTATCTTTACAAATTCCTCTGCGTACGAACCGTCGCCGCTCATGAAAGGGGCCTTCAGCCCCAGCTCCTTGGCCTGCCTGACGAGCAGGCCCATCTCAGGATAGATCCCGCCAAAAAATATCAGTTCGGGAGACTTTTCCCTGATCGAGGTCAGGACTCCCTTAAAATCCTTGTCGCCCTGGACGATCCCGCCGTAGTAGACAACGTCGACCTTGCCGGCCAGCGCCTTCTTGAACTCATCAGCCAGCCCCTGGCCATATGTCGTCTTGTCATGGATTACGGCAACTTTTTTGAGCTTAAGCTTCGAAAGCACAAAGGCGGCGGCAACGCCTCCCTGCTGGTCGTCCCTCCCGCAGACCCTGAATGTCCCCTTGTAACCCTTCTGGGTGAGCTCGGGGTTTGTCGAGGCGGGAGATATCATGGGGACTGAGGCCCTGTTGTATACTTCGGAGGCAGGGATCGAACAGCTTGAGTTGAAATGGCCGATGATGCCGGCGGCCCCTTCATTGATGAGCTTGTTGGCTACGGATACGGCCTGCTTCGGGTCATGCTGGTCGTCCCCGATAACGAGCTCTATTTTTTTGCCCAGCAGACCGCCTTTTTCGTTCCACTGCTCTGTGGCAAGAGTGACCCCGTTCTTGAAATCGGTCCCGAACCGCGATTGGTCTCCGGTCATGGGGCCGACCACCCCGATCTTTATCACCTCACCGGCCTTCTTTTGGCAGCCCGCGGTCATCCCGGCAACCAGGCAGAGACAGAAAAACAGCGTTACGATCCTCTTCATTCTTACCTCCGTCATTTTTTTGGATATTTATTTCTCATGATGTGTGCGAAAAGTCCGGCGTTCTCTTCCATATTCCCTCTGCAGATGCCGGTAGCGACAGCGGCAGCATCGGCCCCGGCGTCGAATACGGATACGATGTTGTCCGGATTAATGCCGCCGATGGCAACGACCGGGATACTCACATTTTGTTTGATAAGCCTGATATTGTCAAGGCCTTTCGGGGCCCCCGCGTCTTTGGTGGTTGTATGGAAAACAGGGCCGAACCCGATATAGTCGGCGCCCCCGGCTCCGGCCTCGCGGGCCTGCTCCAGGGAATGGGTCGAGATGCCGATGATCCTGCTGCCCATGAGCCTGCGCGCCTCGCGCAGAGGCAGGTCGTCCTGCCCGAGATGGACCCCGTCGGCCCCCACCGCAAGGGCGATGTCGGCATGGTCGTTGATTATCAGTACCGCATTGAAGGAACGGGTGATTTCCCTGAGCTTCACCGCCTCCTCATAGAGTTCCCTGCGGGTCCTGTCCTTGTCCCGATACTGGATGAACCGAATGCCGGCCTTCAGGACGATCCCGACCATGTCCGTGACCGGTAGGTCGCAGTAGGTCCTGTCCGTGATGAAGCAGATGCCTGAAATGTCCATGAGCCGCTATGCCTTTGGCCCGGAGATCGGCCTGTCCGCGCAGATGTCCGATGAAAAGGGAAGGGCGATATTCGTCACACAGATAGCCGGTTGATTTATAGTGCTGGTCATCATAATCACTGATACAAAATTGTACGTCATGCAGGGGGGTATTTACAATGTGGACAGGACCGTGAAATGAGTGCAGATTCCCCTGATATCAGCCACCCATCCCGCCCAATCCATTGGTCACTTACTCACAGCAATCAACCTTAGTCCGTCTCCCTTGAACTAATCGATGTCTTCCTGGACTCCGCATCTGTTTCAACTTTTGAGAACTGTTTTATACCAGTCGAAACAATATGATTGAG